>CAZXTX010000028.1:8757-15788 GCA_964643695.1 uncultured Mariniphaga sp.
ACCCCGCTGTTGTTACCTGACTGATGAAGAGACACCTTATTTTCTTTTTCAAGAATTGCAACTTTTAAATCAGGGTTGTTTTCCTTGATCTTCAGTGCTGTTGCCAGGCCTACAATACCGGCACCGATTATTATAATATCACAACTCATTTTGTTTTTTTATAAATTGTATTTCCGGATATACTTAAGATTTAAATTGATTTAATCTTTTTCCGGTAGAAGTGATTTTTAAATTTTCAACAAATTCGAAATATTTTGGAATTTTATATGAGGAAAGCCTTTCTGCACAATAATTTTTTATCATTTCTGCATTGATATTGTTCTTTTCGTTTTGGTTAATCATAATGGTTGCTTTCAGTGTTTCGCCAAGGTTTTCGTCAAAAACCGGTTCCACCCTGCAATCCACAATTTGCGGAAATGAAACAATAACAGCTTCAATTTCTTTGGTACTGACTCTTTTTCCGCCAATTTTTACAAATTCTTTATTACGGGCTGTTAAATATATATAGCCATCACTGTCAGTTGTTCCAATATCTCCGGTATAAAGCCATCCGTTTTTTAATGTCTTATTTGTCAATTCCGGTTCTTTGTAATAACCGGACATAATATTGTCGCCTTTGGCAATTATTTCTCCGGTTTCGCCCGGTTCCACATCATTGCCTGATTCATTTACAACTTTTAACTCTACTCCGGGTATGCCTTTTCCTATTGAACCCAACCTGTTTTTCAGCATTGCAGGTTCGAGACAGGATAAACGTGCTGTTGCCTCAGTCTGCCCATACATAACGTAAAAATCAATTTCAGGTAATAGCTTTATAAATTCTTCAATAAAAACTGTGTGAAGTTTTCCGCCCGCCTGAGTTACATACCGAAGTGAGGGAAATTTCGATTTTTTAAGGACCCCTGTTCTCAGCAAAATCTGAAAATGACTTGGAACACCTGCAAATCCGGTACATTTGTATTTATTTATATCATTGATTACGGTTCCGGTTAAAATAAAATTATTATTTAAAACCAGTGATCCGCCTGCTTTTAAATGGGTATGCAGCAACGAAAGCCCATAACAGTAAAAGAATGGCAAAACCACTTCAATAATATCATTTTCGGTAAGATGCAGATATTTGAGAATTGAAGCTGTATTTGAAATTAAGTTTTTATGGCTCAAAACAACACCTTTGGGTTTACCTGTTGAGCCTGATGTGAAGATAATCTGTGCAGGCTGTTCTGAATCAAAATTCTGTGGAATTTCAAAAACCGGCCTGCCGGTTATATATTCAGAATAATCTTTTTCGGAAATTACTTTGAGATTACTTCCTGTACATTTATCTTTTATTCTGCTTTGTACAAAGCATACAGCCGCATCACTCTTTTCAATTATATAATCTAAATTTTCTTTTTCAATTTCCGGATCCAGTGGCACACAAACATTTCCGGACATCATTATTCCCAAATAGCAAACAATAAAAAAGTTGTTATTCTGACTTAGCAAAATAATATTTCGATCAGTACCTATTGTTTCAGATAAATAAGCAGCAAGTTGTGAACTTTGCAAAAAAAGACTTTTAAAGGAAATAGTTTCCCTGTTTCCCAACACAAAATCTTTTTCAAGATCTGCCGTATTTTCAAACAGATACTCTATGAAATTCATTCATATATTGCTTTAAGAGATTATTTAAATTCAGGATTATCCTTTATTAATAATGAATGGGAGACATTCTGAGGTAATCGGTTGTTTTTATTTTACGCTCAAAACCGGTGAAAATATTTGTTATCTCCTCAGCAGTGTATCCGGTTTCTTCTGCAACTTCGTTTACTGAATAACCATTTTCCCATCCATACCACAAAACATCCATTACTTCAAAAGGCAGCTGATAAAAGAAGTCTTTCTGTGTCTGCTCTGCAGGATAAGTATCAGTAGTTGGTGTACGGTCAATAATATCTCTGGGAACTTCAAGATATTCTGCCAGCTGATACACCTGACTTTTATATAAATGCCCGATTGGCATAACATCTGCCCCGCCATCACCATATTTAACAAAAAAACCTTGTTTTACCTCATGTTTGTTTGGTGTTCCCACAACCGCATAATGATTGGCCTCTGCATGATAATACAACATTGACATGCGGCTTCTCTGTTTAAAATTTGTTGCAGCAACAATCTGAAGATAAGCTTTTAACGGAAGAATCTTACTCTCAACCTCTCCGCCGGCAAAATGCACGGTTAAATAAAAAAGCGGCGGCAATTTTACATTATGCATCTGTTGCTTGATTTCAATTTTAAACTTATCCTTTTCAGGATTATATTCAGGAATAACGCTTTTTACTGCATCGTCTCTTCTTTTATAGCAACCAAACCCCTCAAGTGCACCTGTAATACTCTCTTCTATAGTTTTAACCCCATATTTATCAGCCAGTTCAAGAGCCAGCAATTTGCTGTCAGGATTTGAGTCATTTTCCGGTAAAATAATTCCAAGTATTTTACCCGGATCAATTGCTCTTGCCGTGAGTGCCAGTGTTACTGACGAGTCTATCCCGCCGCTGATTCCTATAACGGCACCGTTTCGCTTTAAGACCTGGAAAATATCATTTTTTAGCCTGTCTGTAATCGTTGAAACAACTTCATCAATATTGCTTAATCTTATTAAATTCTTTGAGAATCCGGGTTTTTCCTTCATTTTTAATTACGCTTTATTTAATGAGATATTCATAAAACTATCTGAATATTGATTGTTGAAATTTTTAATAAACATGTAATAGAGCAGCTGGGTGGAAATTATTGCCGTCAGGGCCATATTGTCAATCTCGGAATAAGCTTTCCCCGAATTCATTTTTAAAAGCAGTCTGACAACAGAATCCGGATTAAAAATATTTGATTCTTTCAAAAACTCAGGAGAAAGAATTTCATTTATGTATTCAGGTGACTGTTTACCCAAAAAGCTGTTTAACACAGGTGCCCTGTAAGGCTGTTTCGGCCTGTTGATTATCTCTTCAGGTAATTTCCCTTTCATCATTCTTTTTAACAGAACTTTTTCATTCAGCCCCCTTAATTTATAGTCAGGCGGCAAAGTATTGCTAAATTCAATAACTCTGTGATCAAGAAACGGAAATCGTGCTTCAACACCGTTGGCCATGCTCATTCTGTCTCCCTGGGAAGAGAGTAAATAACCGCTCAGAAATATTTTCATCTCAATATACTGTGCTTTTGAAAGCGGGTCAAAAAAGTTCATTTCACTGCCCAGCATATTCATTACGCTCTGATAAGGGTCTGTTAACTTAATTTTTTCTTTTATCTCACTGTTAAAGTGATTTTTTATTGAAGAAGTGTTATTCCATCGTAGCAGGTGAGAATATACAGGCGAATCTGTTTCTTCAAGTTTGTAACCGAAAAATAATTTTAATGCATTGGGATTGGCATTATTCAGAGCCTTAATATACGGGTAAAGCCTGGAAAGCAGCAACGGCCTTATTTTTGAATTTTTGTCCTTTGCCCAGAACCGTCTGATTTTATTCTCTTTAAAAATGTTGTATCCTGCCAGTAACTCATCTGCACCCTCACCTGAAAGTACGATATTAATATTATGCTCCTTCACCCTTTGTGACAATTTAAACATGGGAACCGGCGAAGTTCTCAGCAAAGGAGTTTCACAATGCCAGATTGCCCTGGGAAAATTTTCAGCAATTTCAAAAGAGGTGATATTATATCCTGTATGTCTGGTCTGTAAATAATTTGAAACAATTTTCTGATATTCAGATTCATCAAACTCCTTTTCACTAAATCCGACAGAAAATGTCTGCAAATTGCCGGGCCTGGCACTTTTAATATACTGAGTAATTGTTGCTGAATCAATACCACCGCTCAAATAAGCTCCAATTTCAATGTCAGTCCTTAACCTTAGCTTTACAGAATCGGAAAAAACGGTATCAAATTCAGAAACAGCATCATCAAAACTTCCTCTAAAGTAATTGCCGGGTTCCGAAAATTTTAAATCCCAGTATTTAATTATTTTGGCTTTACCGTTTTTTATCAGCATATAATGACCGGGAGGACACTCTTTTATACCTCTGAAAACAGTATTGGGTGAAACAGTGGCCCAGAATGTAAATACCTCTGAAAGACTGTTTACACAAAATTCGGGCTTAACATCCGGATGACCAAAAAGTGCTTTAACTTCAGAGCCAAAAACAAACAAATCTGATGACAAATAATAAAACAGTGGTAAAATTCCTATTCTGTCTCTTGTCAGAAATAATTCCTGTTTTGTTTTATCCCAAATTGAAAACGCAAACTGGCCGTTTAATTTATTGACACAATCTTTACCATATTCCGAATATAAATAAATTATCAGTTCTTCAGAATCTAAAGTAATGAACCTGTATCCTTTTTTTTCAAGTTCCGATTTAAGTTCGGGATAATTAAAAATCCTGCCGCTAAAGCTGACGGTAAGGTTATGATTTTTTACCGATGCGTATTGTGAATTGTTATCTGAATCTGCCTCACATAATCCTTTACTGCCTGTTGCAATATTGTTGTCAATAAAAATATTGCAGTCATCACTCCCCCGGTGCCTGATAAGTGAAAGCATCCTCTTTATGATTTGAATATCTGCTTTTTTATGCTCACTTATAAAACCGGCTATGCCACCCATATTGTTTGTTATAATTATTATTGCTTTTTAATTAAAAAAGCTATAATAGACCGGATAGTTGCAAAATTATCTTCGTTAAGCTCATCACTTTCAATCTCAACTTCAAAGTTTTCGCTTATAAAGCTGATTAATGAAAGAAAACCTAACGAGTCAAAAATTCCTTCTTCAAACAACAGAGTGTCTTCTGTTATATGATTTGTTTCCTTAAATGTTATTTCTGTTATGAAATTTTTTAGCTGGCTGGTCCATTCCAATGCTAAATCAGATTTTTTAACAGTTGTGTTTAAATCCATTTTTTTGTTATAAAAGTTTTTTTATCTCTTCTTTTACAAGTTTTACTTCATCCTTCATTATATTGGCATAAAGATTACAACCAATAGCTCCTATCCTGACTACAATCCTAAAGCTTCCGTGTAATTCAACAATTTCACCCCTCATTCCTTTAAAAGGTCCGTAAACAACTTCAACTTTTTTTCCCTTTTCAATGTTTTCAGTGGATAGGAAGATTTCACGTTCCTCTTGTTTTACCAGAATTTTAATATCCTCAATTTGATCTTCAGGTATAACTTGCGGCTTATTTCCAAATGAAACATATTTAACTGTACCGGGTATTTCCAACACTTTGAAAAACTCCTTATTACTGACATTTACAAATATATAACAGCGGAAAAGCGGTTCTTCAATCCATTTCTTCCTGTCACTCCATTGTTTCAGAGTTTTTTTCAAAGGAAGATAACTTTTAATATTGAGATACTGAAGATGTGAGTCTATCTTTTTCTCGGCATTTGGCCTTGTGTAAACCGCATACCAGGAATATTGGGGATTGTTTAACATGATTTTATATTTTTATATAAATATCCTTGTTCATTTTAGTTGATTTTGTTTATAGCAACTCTTTTTTCTTTAATTCAGCTTTAAGCATCAGATTTTCCATACTTAAATCTGCAAACATTCTTTTGAGACGATCATGATCTTCCCTCAACTGTTTCAAAGCTTCTATGTCTGCCGATGTCGGCCTGCTGTATTTAGCTCTCCAGTTATAAAATGTTGCAAGGCTAATACCATACTTTTCAATAATTTGCTGAATAGATGAACCCTCTTTTTGTTCTAAAAGTATATTTCTTATTTCAGCTTCTTTAAATCTTTTTTTAGCCATATTCAATTTTTGCAAGTCAATAATTGTTGTACAATAATTATAATCAAACCTATCTATAAAATTCTTTTTTATGATTTTCTCACTGTTTTGTACTCTGTCTGAAACAACAGTTCAAAATGAACTTCAATGAAATGTTTGGAGAAAATTCAATTTATATAACGTTTAAAAGTAAAATTTAATGTGTTTTAAACAATAAGAGATAAAAACATATATTCCTCTGATTATCTTAATGTTTAGAAACTTTCAATTATTAAAAAATATAATTTATTACAGAGGTTCCCTACTGTCAGTCACATTTTGACGACATTCCCAAAAATCTTTTTAAATAGAAAACTCATAATTCTTAAAAATTCTGTATGAGAAGTTATGAAAAAAACACAGTTCTAAAAAATTTGTTTTTGGATGAAAAAGTAATTTTCACGTTATCAAATTTAGAACCACAATAAAAAAATAAAATAAAAATAATTAAGATGTATTCTAAATCAGGATGTTACATCAGCAATATATTAAGACGTTTTAGTTTTACATTCTTCAAATTATTTCCCTAATGCGGAAAGTTTGTCCCGATTTGGGACAGAAGAATTGAGCTTTTAAATAAAAATAAAATTAGAAAAAAGTAAAAATCAAATTTTAAATATTTTAAAGATAAAACAGATATTTAAGGCTTTTTAATATTCCAAAATTGATAAATGAAAAATTTAATTTTAAAAATGCCACTAAATACAATAGTTACAAAAGTTTAAAATAATATTTGACATAAAAATCAGTAAAAATAATCATGGTTTTATTCACTTATAATTTTCTAAATTGTCTTCTAAGAAAATATTTTTCAAATCAATTCTTTTCTTTAAAAGATTATCAATCAGTGTAATTATAATTTTCAATAATAATCCTATCCAAAAAAAGCACCTGTCAAATTAAAATTCGGCAAAAACAGTTAAAAGTTGTTTGGCATGGATGAAATATACTTGTACTGACACTTAAGAAATAAATATCTTTCTCAAAATAAACCTTTCCGCTTAATATTTTAATGTGAGATACATCTTAAAGCATGACATTAATGTTTTATTTTGTTTTCTGCTTGTGTATTTTCACACAAAGTTGTAAACTTGCACTCCGAATTTATTTCGTTTCTGTTATATACAGAATATATAATATCTTTTACAGATATTTTGGGGCCCATAGCTCAGCAGGTTAGAGCACCTGACTCATAATCAGGGGGTCACTGGT
>CAZXTX010000029.1:0-15395 GCA_964643695.1 uncultured Mariniphaga sp.
GTAATTCTCAATAACCACTCAACTATCTTTTGTTCTTTTATTTTCATTTTTTATTCTATTATTTGTTTATAAAAAAATTAAATTTCCATACTAATCATCAAGATACTATAATTCTTTTTTCTGTTATTCCTTTTTAGACAATATAAACACTTCCTTTACCTTTTCCAACCATTGTCAGCACTTGTTCTTGCCGTAAATATTGCAAGTCTTTCTTCAGGGTACTTAGTCCGATTTCGGGAAACTGCTTTGCCAAATCACTTATTTTTACAGGCTGATTGCTGGTAATAAAATCTTTGATCAGCCTTTGTCTGTTGTTTATGTAGCCACCTCTGGATTTGAAGACATCATATTTTTGCTCTAATTTTTCGGTAAGTGTTTTCAGGCTTTCCAAAAAGAATACCAGCCACAAGTCTATCCGCTCGTTATCAGTTCCCCGATTTTTCTGCCCGGTCATTAAAGCTTCGTAATAGGCTTTTTTATTTTGCTCGATATGATTTTCAAATGAAATATATTGAATAAAGGAATAATCATTTTGCAATAAAAAAAGGGTTGTCAGTAACCGGGATAGTCTGCCGTTGCCATCTTGAAAAGGATGTATGCTCAGAAAATCGTAAATGAAACCGGCAATAACGATAAGCTGATGAATTTCTTTTTGTTCCAACTGCTTATTTGTCCACTCAATTAATTCCAGCATTTCTCCTGCTACCAGGGCAGGTTCGGCAGGAGCAAAAATAGTTCGCTGTTCGCCTGTTGGATAAGTTGCCACCACTTGATTAGGAAGAAACTTATAAGTTCCCCTGTGTCGTTCATCTTTATGACTGTATTTCAGTAATAGCCTGTGCAGTTGTTTAATATAACTTTCAGAAAGTTTAATATCGGAATAATTGTCATAAATCAATTCCAAAACTTCGTAATAGCCTATTACTTCCTGCTCATTACGAGTTTTAAGTTTTGTGATTTTTATGTCTTTAAGTAATTCTTTTATTTCTTGGTCAGAAAGCGTTGCTCCTTCAATTCTTGTAGAAGAACCGATACTTTCAATAGTGGCAATTCTTCTCAATTCTTTCAAATAGCGGTTTTCCAGTTTTTCGGTAATATTCCATTTACCTTTGAAGCCGTCAATATGGCTAATGAGTTGTAAAACCCGCTGATTGGTTACAAAGTCAAAATTGAGTTTTTGAATGAATTTATTCATACTTTATCCATATTTTATCCAAAAAGGATATGTAAAGATATAAAATGTCCATATTGTATCCATATTTTATTCAAAAAACTTTGATTAAGAAACTAAAAGATACTGCTGAATAATTGTTCAAGCCTTTTTGGTTTTTATTGTATAACCTGAGTGGTAACGACCCGGAGGCTTGCTGTTGAGGCGGATTTGCAGGAAGTTTTTCGTCTAACGGACGGAAAAAATTGAGTTCCATAACGCCCTGCCGTAGCTTTTAAACCTATTGCATTGGTTTTTTCACCCCATTTTTTTACGCTTAGTTTGTAGTTAGTCAAATCTGCATGACTTTTAATCATGGCAAACTTGCCATAATTAAAATAGGGGTTGTAAACAGATTCCTAAATACCAAGGTACTCTACTGTATTTCGATTACGCAACCAATCGGAAATAAAAAAATCACCGTCTTTGGCTTTCAGCATATCGGTGAGCGAGATATACTCTTGCTTTTTATTAAGAATAATCGTGATTTCCTTTCTTTCAACCTCTATTTATTTGATTACTTCCCTGTTAGTTCTTTTTTGTGTTTTTTAATTTTTTTCATCGCCCAATCGTAATGGCTCGAAGTTGCGGAAACACAATAACTTCCCAAACTTGTTGTACCTGTCCACGAAAAGTATTTGTTTGTAAAAAGTTGTTCGTTGGTGAATGTGCCGATTAATTGCATAACTTCTGCGTGGCTTGTCTGCAGAAGAGTTATAGCGTCCTGATAAAGCGTAGTTTGGTGTTTATTCCAAAACTCAATGTTCATTTGCGGATAGCTTTTCCAATTGTAAGGTTTCGGTAAAAAATTTGATTTTTGTCCTGACAGATTTGACTTGATCCAGTTTAACAATAGTTGGTGCCATTCGTACAAATGCACTAAAACGTCGCGAATATTTTTATCCCTATCTTCGAAAGAGAACAGTTTCTCCTGCTCCTTACCTGTCATTGAATTGATGAGAGTGAATAATTTATTGAAATTTTCTTCACTTTGCTCCATGAGTTGCTGTTTTGTTGTCGGACGTCCCATATTTTTTAAAATTTACTTCTGCTCTCACGGCTTTGCAGGCCTTGCCAAATTTTATTCAATTACGCTGTCGTTCTTTTTCAATGTTCGCCAAAGTTTGACCAGATATTGGTGAAGGCCGCACTTTTAGCACAAATCTTCAATCGAAGAACGAATCTTTAATTTACCTTAAACTTTCAATCGAAGCTCTTTACCCGCCATTCCTGCTTTGCGGGACAAGTTTTGGTAACTGGCCGTTATGTTGCTGTTCTTTTCTATTTGTTGTTTTCGATAATTTCAAAAATTAAGTCAGATAATGTTGCAATGTCACTTTCGATAGTCCCTTTCATATATTTCTCGTAAACATTTTTGTCGTCTGGCGGGTTGAGAATCAGTGTCATTCCTTTTTCTAAAGCAAGAAGCCTTAGAAATTCTCGTTGTGCTCTTCCATTTCCTTCTCTAAAAGGGTGAAGATAATTTATGCTGTCTAATATTTCTGCTAATTTGTGAGCTAATTGTTTTTTGTTGTCTTTTGAAGTTTCTTTGTATTCTGTAATTAACGAATCAATGTACCTAAATGCATTGTCAAAATGTGTGGTCGGGAAAAATTGTTTTCCATCTTTATTTATTTCAACTTTCATTTTTTTACCAGCCCAATCATATAAGTCTTGGAAGAGATATTTGTGGATTTAAAAAAGGCTTTCAATTCCTTTAACTTTTATGGGATTTTCGTAAAGTTCTTTTAGTCGTTTTGTTACCGCACTACTTTCTACAAAAATCAACTCAGCTTTATCCGAAATACCCTGTAAATTTCTAAGTATTCCTGATTCGGGATCGGTATAGATGTAGTCAGGGTCAATGTATTTGTAGGAATTAGACATAATCTTTTTGCTTAGCAAAAGCCATTAATTCGCTCAAAGAAATTCTACCTGTTACATAGTCTCGAATAATCTCGATTCCTTTTGGCGTGGGTTTAAATCCTTCAAACATATTACTTCCTATAGCATTAGCAGTGCCTTCCAATGTTTTCAAATCTTCAAATTTGACACCCATTATGGTTAGGTTATTTCTATCTATTTCTATTGTGTTGAACATATTTCTCAGGTTTCAAAGTCAATTACAAATTTACAAAATTTTTCTCTTTTTCCCTTAGTTTTTTTGTTTTAGAATGGAACATAACGGTTAGGTGTATGTGCCGTAAGGGATGCGGGCTACTTCTTTGTCCGCCGTTAGGAAAACTTGAGCGGGCTATACCGCTTGAATACATCATGAAACCCTTATGGCATATACACTTTGTTGTATGCTAGCCTTTTCTTCGTTTAGTTTTAATGAATACTCAATCTAATCCAAGTATTGACTCATTTTAATTTTATAATAATCCTTAAAGAGTTCAGCGATATTACAGTATGGAATGTCCTTAATTTCACAAATTTGAGGGAGTTTTTTAAATGCCTTACTGTCATTTTCTGAAGTTGTCTCTTCCGTGATTAATATGGTCTTTTCTATTGGCAACAAATTCTTTTCTTTCAGACAGTATAAAATAAACTTTGAGTCTGCTGAATATAAATACCTAATTTTCTCTGTTTCGAATTCCGTTTCACTTAGTTTATCTCTTTGGATGGTATTGCAGAATTCATTTTCTAGCATATTGAAAAACTTTGGATAAGGCAACAAATCTTTTGTGCTAGTTTGATTTTTCTTGTCATTAATAAACTCTAATGTTTTAGAAATCATTTTTTTTGAAACATATTTTGACTCTTCAACTACTGTGTCTATTAATATAATCTCTTTATTTTCAATTTTATGTTTTATGAAATTCTTGAGCGAGTCAGATTTATCGAACGGAAGATAATACCGTACTAAAATAGATAATGAGCTGGTGTCAATCAGGAATTTCATTAAAGAAAATTTTCAATTTTTTCAGGCTTAATATTCAGCCTTTTGCAAAATTCTGATTCACTAATAACTCCTTCAAAAAATGCAGATTGAAGGGTTTTTTTTACAAGTGGAGAAATTATTGGTACAGGATTTCTTCCTTCTTGTTTCTTTCCACTTTCTTTATCTAGTTGTTTCTTTAGTTCTTTTTCTAATTCGTACTCCTCATATTCTTTTTGTAAATTAATTCTAACAGTATTATAATCACTTCTTGATATTTTATTAATTATAACGAGTCTAGTGTATATAGCAATACGGCTTAAAGGAATTTCTTTAGAAATATCTTGAATTAAATTATAATGATAATCATTACTATAGGATGCTTTTTCAACATTTGAAATTATATCATCAAACTCTCCAGCAATAAAATAATATGCAAAGTCATTGCACCATTTTTCAATTGTATTTAAGAATGCGTTACTTATATTATGTTCAATTATTTCATCAATGTCTTCAATATTAAGCAAGTAGTGTCCAAGTTCGTGAGATAGTGTGAAAATTTCACGCTTTAATGCTTTTTGAATTCTTTTTAAAACAATAACGTTTGGAGTTAAGAAAAATCCATTAATGTTTGCTTTTTCTCTTTTGTTATGGGTATCGACAAATTCATAAACAAAAATATTATACTCAGCTAAGTTGCTTATTAACCCTTTCAATATTTCTTTTGTACTTTGCTTATTTAAAGGATATAGCAAGGACCTTAGATTACTTGCAATTTCTTTGGGATTGTCTTGTACGCTATAGAATGGAAGGATTCTTTTAAGATTTAAATTTGAAAGTTTAGCAAATGCTGATAATGCAATTTTTTCTTCTTCAAATTGTGTTACTCTTTGTTTGGCTCCTAAAGTAAGTTCTGCATTAAAATGGTTTTTTCTGAAAAAAATGCTTTCTTCTTCCAGTACTTTAGGCTCCTTGGGGTCTAAATAATAATTAATTCCTTTATTAAATATTGAGTCAATTTTCTTTAGTGTAGAGAGTTTAATTTCCGATTTAAAGACTTCCTTTTCAGTTAATGGATTTTTTAGGTCTCGATTGATTTGCAATAGGATATCTTCTCTTGATAACCTGTAAAGTTTCAAGAGATGCTCTAACCTGTTGATATTTATTGCAATAACATTCATTTGAATTTGCAAATTTATATAAATATAATAACAATTTGCTTTGAATTCAATATATTCATTAAAACAAAACCTATATCCCAGATAATCTGGTCTATACGTTTTTCAAAGCTTGCATACAACACCTTATTACCCCACTAAACATACAATATATTTTTTTTAATTAAAAAATTCAATAAACAATAGTTTTTAATTTGTTTTGGTAATTTTCTGATGATTAGTGATATATTCGTTTTCAATCGTTTGTAACTCGTTATAACCATGTATAAATGTTTAAAAACCGGATAACCTTTTGCCGCTGCCATAATTTTGGAGTATAAATTTTTTTCAGTTATTAATTTTTAAAATTTTGAATCATGAGCGCATTAAGGAACAGTGTCCGGCTTATCGGCAACCTTGGCACAATCTAAAAGTAATACTACGACCAGAACGGTAAGAAAGTGCAGGAAACAGCCTGACACAGTCTGGTGCTCTGGATCAAACAGGCAGAAATTGCCGAAGATTATCTGAAAAAAGGTTCGCTGGAGGTTGTTTTCATTCAATTGCTTCAAAAAATGCGGTCAGTTTCTTTTCGTCAAGTTTTCCGTTTGTTCTTACACCACTGCATAAATCAACACCAAAAGGCTGAACCTTTTTGATGGCTTCCTTTACATTATCTTTATTCAGACCGCCTGCCAGAAAAAGGGGAATATCAATACTTTCCCTGATTTGCCTGCTTAACTCCCAGTTGTGTGTCCGTCCTGTACCGCCAAGTTCTTTTACCCGTAAATTCGGGTTTCCGCTGTCCAATAAAATGGCATCAGCATATTTTGATATTTTAACTGCTTCTTTTACAGAGTTTTCGTCTATAACATGAATAACCTGAACCAATTTTACATGGGGGAGTCCGGCTCTGAGTATCTCATAACCGGCTTCGGGCAATTTGTCCACAATCTGAATGGTTGTGGTGTTCACCTTTTTGTAATGGGCAATAATTTTTTCGGCTGTGGTTTCGCTGGTCAGTAGAAAAGTGGAAACAGCCGGCGGAACACTCTTTACAATTTCATAGATTAACCGGTCATCAATTATTCCCGGCCCGCCGGGCATGCTGCCAACCAAACCCAATGCGGAAGCACCGTTTTTTATTGCCAATCCGGCTTCTTCAATACTGCTTATACAGCAAATTTTAACTCTTGGCCGCATCATACTTTTATGTTTTCTGTCTCTTTGGTCATTTACAAAAAAAGATAACTGTTCTTCAGTTTCAGCATTCAAAGCAAAAGGTTTTTTTGTTAAAAACAAATATGTCAGTCCGTTTTTGGTGCCGGTATGTAATACGAATTGTATTTACAAAATAGTCCAAACTGTTTTGTAAATTTCCAATCGGTATAAATTCCTAATTCCTCACACAACGGATAAAAAATCTTAGTTTCTTTTTGTAATTGTCTGTGTTAAAATGGCGGTTCTTGTGGTACACGTACCGGTACCATGTGTTTATGCTATTTGTAATATGAACAACTTTTTTGTTTTCTTTTCAAATGCACAACGAGTTAATTTAACTTTTAATAAGTTTTAATTATGGCAGCCCAACCTCCTCCGGGCGCCATGTTAATTTTTATTTTGGAAGAAGCACTTACATTTTGTTTTTCCTGTTTAAAATCAGCAGCATGCCGGTCGGCATTTACTCCGTCTTTCCAAACCTGCATAGTGAAATTTCCATCGGGAAGAAAACTCAGGTCAAGTTCCAACGAGCGCGGCGACCAGTCGGTCATGGCACCCACGTACCATGTTTCGCCTTTGCGACGTGCAATTAAAATATAGTCGCCCACTTTGGCATCTAATACACGGGTTTCGTCCCAATGCGTAGGTACCTCTTTTAAAAATTCCATGGTTTCTGGTTCGCGGTAATAGTTTGACGGATTATCGGAAAGCATTTGCAACGGACTTTCAAAAACCACATACATAGCCAGTTGATGACATCGGGTTCCCGGTGCCATCGGGGCTTCAAAAATATCTTTGAAATCGGCTTTGGCAGCATTCTGCATGGCTCCCGGCGTGTAGTCCATTGGGCCTGCCACCATACGAATAAACGGAATTGTAACGTTATGTTCCGGGTCGGGCTGATCTGACCATTTACAATTTTCCATTCCTTTTACACCTTCATACGAAAGAATATTTGGATACGTACGTTCCAGTCCGGCGGGTTTATAGGCTCCATGATAATCAACCAGTAATTCCCGTCCGGCACATTCCCGCGCAATTTTTTCGTAAAAATTTACCATCCACTGATCATCGCGCTGCATAAAGTCTATTTTAATTCCCTTCACACCCCATGCTTCAAACTGGTCAAGTGCTTCGGTGAGTTTGTCGTCAAGTGCTTTCCAAACCACCCACAAAATTATACCAACACCTTTTTCTTTGCCGTAATTTACCAGTTCCTGCACATTAATTTCATCTTTTACGTGCATGATATTATTTAGATGGTACCAGCCTTCGTCAAGAATAATATAGTCGAGGCCGTATTCAGCGGCAAAATCGATGTAATATTTATAAGTTGCATTATTTACGCCCGATTTGAAATCTACTCCGTAAATGTTCAGCGCATTCCACCAGTCCCAGGCTACTTTTCCGGGTTTAATCCATGTGGTATTTTCCAGCACATTTTCCGGGGCAAGTTTAAAAATAAGCTCCGATTCCACCAGTTGGCGGTCGTTGTCGGAGATAATCACAACCCTCCAGGGAAAACTTTTTGGCCCTTGCAATTCGGCAATGTAATTTGCATATTTCACCGGTACCACATCGCGGTCGGTACGCTGTTCTTCTTTCAGAACCACTCCGGGAAACTTACCTGCAAGCCGGTAAGGATTCTCTTTGCAACCTTGCAAAAACATACCTGCATAATCGGTAATTAAATTTGATTCTGAAATGTAAACTTTCACATTGTTGCCGGCATCAACAAGCAACCCGGTTGACGCAAACCGATTGGGTGTAATTTCCGAAAGTTTTACATTCAGGTAAGATCTTTCCTGATGTGAAAACATACTTTCCTCTTCCGGAAACCACACTTTGTGGTCAGCAGGAAAGGTGAAGGTAGCCAGTTCGTTCATCACTTTCAGCGGGCCTTTTGCAGTTACCTCCCAGCAATAAGCTACACCTTCGTCGTACGCCCTGAAGTACAGATTGTAGTCTTTAAATGAAAGCGTGAGCTGATTGTACACATCCGGGATGCGGGCATTTTTGCGTGCTATTACCGGAATAATTTCTTCGTGAACTGAAATGATTTTATTTTTCCGAACTTTGGCATTTTCCCCCAAAACCTGGTTCTCAAGAGTTAAAGAAACAGGTGATGGAGAAATAATCTCTTTTTCTCCCAGTAAAACGGAATAATGAATACTTTCATTTACGGTCACTTTCACGGTTAACCTTTGGGAGGGAGAACTTACTGTGTAGTCTTTTGCATTCAGATTATAAATAAGGAAAACGAAAAGAATTAAGCTAAAATATTTTTTCATTTTGTTCAAGTGTAAGTTTTACTTTCGTTTTTAATACGAGGATAAAAATACGAAAATCTTACTCCCGTTATGTTGTTAAGGGTAAAAATTACTCTCGTTTATTTCCCCGATTTTTTTATTATCATTTCTACACAACATTTGACAGTTATCAGCCAATGTTTTTTATGCTTAAATGCCAAAGTATAATGTGGCCGGTGTTACTATCTTTTAAAATTTTTAAGTTCATAATTTGTGTTTCGTCCGCCTTCATTTGTTTGTTGTAAGATACCTTTTTCTATTAAGTCTTTTATGTCTCTTAAAGCGGTGTCAGTAGATGTTTTTGTGATTTTTGCCCACTTTGAAGTTTGCAATTTGCCTTCAAATCCGTCAAAAAGTTTGTTGAGCATAAGGCGTTGCCGTTCGTTTATCGGAGTATTTTCATGTAGCTTCCAAAATTCGGCTTTTTGTAATATTTTTTGCATGGTATTTTCGGTAGTAAACATTGCATTTTTCAGGCAGTGTAAAAACCAATCAATCCATTCAGTAATGTCGCCCGAACTGTGTTGTACTTTTTGCAATACTTCGTAATACCGTTTGCGTTCTGTCAAAATTTGGCTTGACATACTATAAAAACGTTCCCCACTGTTTTCAGCACGGGCAAGTAACATATCGGTTATGGCTCGTCCAATTCTTCCGTTTCCATCATCAAAAGGGTGAATGATAATAAACCAAAAATGTGCAATGGCGGCTTTCAATACCGGGTCTAAGGTATTGTCGTTATTGAACCAGTATAAAAATTTGTCCATTTCTGCTTTTACCAACTCCGCCTTTACAGCTTCATAATGCACTTTTTCTTTGCCCATTGCTCCCGAAACCACATGCATTTCGCCAGTGCGATATTTACCTGCTTCTATTTCGTAAGGCCCGCTGTATCCTGTGGGAAAAAGTGCTGCGTGCCAGCCAAATAAACGCTTTTCCGTTAAGGGTAAAGTGTGCCGTTGTGTAGCATCGAGCATCATTTCAACAACACCCTCAATATGTCGGCTGCTAAGTACAAGCCCTGCCGTATTGATACCCAAACGCCTTGCAATGGAAGAACGCACTTGCTCATAATTGAGCAGTTCACCTTCTATTTCCGAAGATTTTACCACGTCTAAAGTTAATGCCGTAAGTGTTGCTTCTTCTTTGACAGAAAACCCCAAAGCATTCATTTGCCCGATTATTTTACCTTGCATTAGACGGACTTCACCAAACACGGCATTTATGGCTTTATCCTGCCAGGTAAAATTTGTCCAGTTTTTATGTTCATAAATGTATTTTGCCATTGCTCAAAATTAAATATGCGGTAAATATACGAATTATTTGCCGCATATTTGCGGTGATTGTTTAATTTTTTCACCGCAAATAAATAAAGGATAGATTAGATGGTGTCATCTTCACTTACCGGTATATGTTTTTCTTTGCAATGATTTTCAACTTCTGTGTTGTTTGCAAAGTAGTTGTCAAAAAATTCATTTAATTTTTTTCCGCTCCTGAAACATATTTCGCGCTTGCAGTCATTAGTTTTTCTGTCGGCTCGATAAATTTTTCAAAATCCTTGTTTATTTTACAGAGGATATAAAATGTTTGTATCGTATCTATATTTTATTCAAAAATTTTTGATTTATAAATTAAAAAGTCCTGCGGAATAAGTGTTTAAGCCTTTTTGTTTTTCTTGTATTACCTGAGTGGTAACGTTTTGGGGCTTTGCGAGGGAGCGGATTTAAGCACCAAACTTTAAGCGAAGAACCGAACTTCAAATTGATACAAGATGTTCAATCAAAGCCGTTTATCCGCTCTTTTGCAAAACCCTTGTTATCGGTTCGGCTTTTTATTCAAAGTGCTTTTTCAGTTCGTCCGACTGAAACAATAATTCCATTTCGCACATTGCTTTCTTAGGATTTTCATTGTCAAAATTTCCAAGAGCAATAGAGTTTGTCAAACCTGTCTTTAAGTTTGGTTTTAATTTCAAATAAATGTCGTCATTTTGTTTCGTGAAAAATTTCTGTGTCTTTTCGTAATTTTTCAAGTGTTTTTTTAGTTCTTTTTCCGCACTTGAACAGTTGCTGAAATATTTTGATGTTTTTTCAAAATGAAGTAAAAACCAAAATTCAAGACAAGGATTGTTCACAATTACAACAACATTCTCATAATTTTCTGTAAGGTTTGTTCTGTATTCTTCAAATGTTTTAAGTGACGTTTTTTTTCCTTTTGGTGCTTCATTGTCTTCTTTGATAACAGTATCAAGGTCAATTACCCAAAAAACTTTTGTAAACTCTTTGCCCGATAAATCGCAAACCAAATTATACTGTTCTTCTACACTTTTTTTGTTTGGGATTTCAGGTTTTATGCTAACACGAATTTCCCGTTCGTTTCGTTTTAGCATTTGTAAATACCATACTTCGGTTTCTCCGTCCACAACAATAGCAAAAGCGGGATTTGTTTTAGGTGCATTTCTTTTGGGTGTTCTCATAGATTTAAATCAATGAAAGTGTCGCCCAAATTAGGTGTCGCACTTAATTTACCACTTTTGTAAGCGTTTAAAATGTTTGTAGTATTACGAACAATAGAACTATCAAAATCGGTCAACGAATAAAGCTCGGTAGAACAACTTTCTTTTTTGTCTGTGAACCATATTGCATCATTTCTAAAAATGTCTTTGTTGTCTAAAATCTCTCTATTGTGTGTTGTTGCAATGATTTGAGAATTTTTAGAATTCAAAAGGAAAGAAAGAAGAAAATGTAAATACAAATCAGGATGCAAAGACGCTTCTAATTCGTCAATTGGAAATGCAGTTGAATTTTTAATCAGCAAAGCTAACAACCCAGCAAAACCATAGTAACGTCTTGTTCCTTGTGATTCAAACTCTAAAGGCAAAGTATATTTGGTATTATTGACTGTATGTTCAAACTCAAGATTTACAGACGTTAATTTCCCTTTTTCTTCCAATTCCTTAATCTTGTCTTTGTCGCTCGGTGCTTTAGCTTGCTTTTTTAAAAACTCTAAGAAGTCATCAGGGATTTCTTTTTCTTCTTCTTGAATTACAATGTCTGAGATATTGAAATCCGCCTTTTTTAAGATGCTAACAACGTCTGATTTAGAAATTCTTTTATCGTTAATTTGCGAAGTAACAAAACCTTCTAATTGAGTTCTTGTGTAAACCAATGGATTAAGATATTTCTCAAACCAATCAATAACTTCTTGCAATTCTTTGAAATCAATATTGGTTTTTAAATACCCACCAAGAACGGTATTGTTCCACAAAGTATTAGATTCAAGAGTTTTCTCAAAAACTTTGTCAGTAGTGATTTTACTGCCAAAAGTTATTTCAGTAAACTGATTTTCTAAATTGGTTTTTCTTTTAAAAAGATTAGCTTTATTGGGATTGTAAAAATACAATTCCTCTGATACAATAGCTCTTTTAAAAAACTCAACTTCATAGAAGTATTTAATATCATTTTGAAAAAATTCTAATGAAATAATTGAGTTTTGTTGTGGCGTAATTGGGTCAAAAAGAAACGGATTAAATCCCAATTCTGTTGTTTTCTTGTCTTCTGGTTTAAGGACTATTTGTCTTAAAAAATGAAGTGCTTTAAGGATTGTTGTTTTTCCCGATGCGTTTGCACCATAGATTAGTGCAAGCTTTAAAATTCGCTGTCCACCCAAATTAACGATGTAAGCGTCTTCGAGGTGTGTTGACTTGTCTGCTTCAAATGAAAGAGTTTGTTTCTCTTTTATTGAGCCAAAATTTTGAACACTGAAATTGATAATCATTTTTTGTTCCTTTCTTGTAAATTGACTGCAAATTTAAGGATAAAAATAATATAAAAGTCGTTTTAGGTTCAAAAAATGTAATTCGTTTACAAAATAAAGAGATTTGACAGGTATTTTTGCTCTGCTTTTAGTCTTTAAACTAAAAAAGGTGGGAAGTGGGGGACTCGAACGCCCATTCTCTACACTGAATTCAGATTACGAATAAAGTTATCCTCAATGTCTTATAGTATGGAATATGGTTGCCTTTTTTCCCGCGAGAGCTACCCCATTTACTACACTTGTTACTTTTGTAATCATAGCCGTAAAGTTTTGATTTATTATCATTGTTGCCAATGAAAAGAAAGTTAATACTCCAACTAAGGACATTGCAAATTCAACTGTCAAAGTAACCTTTAAACTCAGTTTTTTCTGTTTCTTTCCAGAAACTATATTTTCAATGAACTCTGTCGTTTTAAGCTGACCGATAACTTCTCATTCCCGCAATAAACATACAAAAGATTTTTCAAAATCAAAATTCAATATGAAAAAACGATTCTTTTCGGTCGATTTGGTAATTAGCTTGCAATCAGCTATATACTCGTATTTAATCGTTTGCAACCGGTTATAGTTGTGTATAAATATTTAAAAACCGGATAACCTTTTGCCATTGCCGTAATTTTGGAATACAAAATCTTTTCAGTTATTTTTTTAAAATTTTATGGTTGAATATTTTTGTTGGGTAGTTATGGTTAATATTACTTTTGCCCGAATAGTTTTTGATACCATTTTAAATTTCTTAGTCGTTCAATTTCTTGTTCGTTGCTCTTTATTGTAGTTTCTAATTTTGAAATTGTTGCTTTATTTTCTTGAATTGTTTTTTGATATTGTAGTATTCTCTTTTCTGCCGCTGCTTTTTTTACTGTTAAGGTTGAAATATTAGATTCTAGTTTTTCGTTTTGGTTTTCAAGGTTTTTAGTTGTGTCAAGCAAAAGTTTAATAGCCTTGTTCTGGTCGTTGATTTTTATCATCTGACTTAATTTTTCGTTTTCTAATTCTGAAATTAAAACTTGTAATTTTTCATTTTTTTGCGTTTTTGTTACAAGTTCGTTTAATGTGTCAGTATATTTTTGTCTGAATAAACCAAGTCTGTTGGAAGTAGTAACGAAGTGTTTTCTAAACAAGTCGGTTTCAATGTCATTTCTATATTTGATTGCTTTTACAAAATTGTCGAATGCTTCCGTGAAGTTTAATGATTTAATTTCTTCACGAACTTTTTTGTAATAAAAATCTGCTTTACCTGAATTTAATTCTTGGATAATTAAAGTGCTTGGTGTTTCGTTTTGTGCAAATTGCAAAACCTGAGTATCGGTTTTAATTGCTTTTTGTTCAATTCTTGTTTTGAGAACCAACCCATTAAAAGAAGTGCATCTACTTAATGCTACATAAACTTGACCCGAAGTAAATGCTGCACTCAAGTCCGCAATAACTCTCTCAAATGTCAAACCTTGACTTTTGTGAACAGTAATTGCCCAAGCAAGTTTTATTGGAAATTGTGTAAAAGTCCCAATAATTTCTTCTTCAATTTTTTTCTCTTTCTCGTTCCAAGTGTATTTTATATTGTTCCAAACCTGTTTTTCAATAATGATTTTGTTGTTTTCTGAAATTTCTGCTGTTATTTTGTTGTCTTCTATTTTGCTTATTTTTGCAATCTTTCCATTGTAATACCTTTTTGCTTTGTCGTTTTTAATAAACATAATTTGAGCATCTTCCTTTAACTGTAGGACGTAATCAGTAGGCATAATATTTTCTGGAAAAACTCCACTAATCGTTGCTTCAAAAAGTTTTAATTCAGTTTGCAGTTCATCAAGTTTTGTAAGGTTTGTGCTATCAACTAATTTGTTATGTGTTGCAAGTGTAATATAATTTGAGTGTTTGTTTGGTGAAAATGTTGGGTTATATTTTGAGTTGAGCAAATTTAGTTCGTTTGTAGAAACTTGGTTTACACGAATTCGGTTTAGTAAGTTAATAAAATCTTGTTCATTTTGTCGATAAATTTTTTTCAATTCAATGTAAACGGGTTTGTTTTGCTCAATTACTTTTGAACTAAAAAAAAACGGGCTTTTATAGTAAGGTTGTAATAAATTCCATTGTTCATAGTCTGCAATCGGTGGCAACTGAAATGTGTCGCCAATAAGAATTACTTGAACTCCGCCAAAAGGTTCGCTTTCCCTATATCTAAATACTCTTAGTAATTTGTCAACTACGTCAAGCAAGTCGCAACGCACCATTGAAATTTCATCAATAATCAAAAGTTCTAACCCTCTAATTATTTCAAGCTGTTCTTTGAAATATTTAAAATGATTATAAATGGTGCTTTTATCTGTGTCGCTAATGTCAGCTTTTGTTCTTAATCGTTTGTCGTTGGGGACATAGACACTTGGTTTTATTTGAAAAAAAGAATGAATTGTTTGTCCTCCTGCGTTAATTGCGGCAACTCCTGTCGGTGCAAGAATTACTGTATTCTTTGTCGTGGTTTCACGAATATATCTAAGAAAAGTTGTTTTACCAGTTCCTGCTTTTCCTGTTAGATAGACAAGTTTGTCCGTGTGTTTGACAAAATCTGACGCATAGTTGAACTCTATGTTTGTTTCGTCTAGTGTGATGTTGTCTATTATTGTTGCCATTGTTTGATTTCAAATACCATATAATGCCATATTAATGCACTAAACTTACATAACATTTTTTAAAATTAAAATTTATTATAGAAAACGACTTTTTTATTCAGTTTTCTAATTGGTTTATTTTTAGCGATATATTCGTTTTTAATCGTTTGTAACCGGTTATAACCGTGTATAAATGTTTAA
>CAZXTX010000030.1:0-15206 GCA_964643695.1 uncultured Mariniphaga sp.
GGAACCGAGGAAGATTCCAAAGCTTTGAATATGGAAAAACTGAGGTATCATAAAATTGTAATTATGACTGATGCCGATGTTGACGGAAGCCATATTGCAACTTTGATCATGACATTCTTTTTCAGATATATGCAGGATTTAATTAAGTCAGGTTATCTTTATATTGCAACTCCTCCGCTTTATTTACTGAAAAAGGGCAAAAGGGAAACCTATGCATGGGATGAAAGGCAGAGAAAGCAAATTGTTGACGAATGGGGCGATGGCAACGAAAGCAGTGTACATATTCAGAGATATAAAGGGCTTGGTGAAATGAATGCCGAGCAGTTGTGGGAAACTACAATGAATCCTGAGAAAAGAACATTGCAGCAGGTTACCATTGAAAATGCAGCCGAAGCCGATCATATTTTTTCTATGCTGATGGGCGATGATGTTCCTCCCCGCAGAAAGTTTATTGAAGAGCACGCTATTTATGCAAAAATTGATGCTTAAAAGATTGTAAATCATATAATAATAAACTAATCCGGGTTGATATGATAGCCCGGATTTTTAATTTGAAAAATGAATATTTGTGTATTTTCTTCATCAAGTAACGCAATTCAGAAAGTTTATTTTGATGAAGCCCGGAATTTGGGAAGAATGATTGGTAAACTGGGGCATACTCTGGTAAACGGAGGTGCAAATGTGGGGTTGATGGAAGCTACCACTGTAGCTGCGGCTGAAGCAGGCGGAAAAACAATTGGCGTGATTCCCGAAAGGTTTGTAAACCGTTCTCTTGCTTCAGACAATTTACATGAAGTAATTGTTACAGAAAGCATGGCTGAGCGAAAAATGAAAATGAGAGAAATCTCCGATGCATTCATTGCTTTGCCGGGCGGTTTCGGAACACTTGAGGAAATTATTGAGGTTTTAACTTTGAAACAGCTTGCGTATCACTCTAAACCTGTGGTTTTTATAAATACCAATAATTTTTATAGTTATTTGTACAAACAGTTTGAGCAGTCGTTTTCCGAAAAATTTGCTAAAGAAATTTACAGGCAGCTCTATTTCTCGGCTGCCGGTTCAGAGGAAGCATTGGAGTATATTAACAGTTATGAACCTGCTAACCTTGATTCTAAATGGTTTGTGGTTCCTGAAAATAAAAAGCGGCCTGACTGACAATATTGCAGTTACATTCATTTTTAAATAATCTTTTTAACAAATTTTTCATTACGTTGTTAAATAATGCAAATTGAGAAACTTCGAATAATGAAATCAAAATATCTGGCAGGTTATTTGCGTTATATTCGGCACTTTTAAAAAATAAAAAATAATATTATGAAAAACACGAAAAAATATACGTCAACATTTTTACTGGTTTTGGCCGGTGCTCTTTTAGCCGTGATTATTTATGGTTCTTTTTTCAATAAACCGCAGGTAATAACTGTTGCCGAACAGCGGCCTGTGAGTTTTGTACATCTGCCTGCCAACAGCCAGCAGCAATTGCCCGATTTAACATTTGCAGCTGAAAATTCGGTACATGCAGTAGTGCATATTGCAACCCAGTCGGTGAGGGGAGGCGGATGGTCAAGCGGAAATCCCTTTTTTGATGAATTTTTCGGATTACGTCAGCAGCAGCCGCAATTATCTACCGGATTTGGTTCGGGTGTAATTTTATCTGCTGACGGGTATATCGTTACAAATAATCACGTTATTGAAAAAGCACAAAAAATAAAAGTTATATTAAATATAAAGGAAGAGTATGATGCCAGGCTTGTTGGTGCCGACCCGTCAACCGACCTTGCCTTATTGAAGATTGATGCTGAAGATTTACCGTATTTAACATACGGAGACTCTGATGCGCTTAAACTTGGTGAATGGGTGCTTGCAGTTGGAAATCCTTTTAATCTTACATCAACTGTTACGGCAGGTATTATCAGTGCAAAAGCCAGAAATCTCAGAATAAATGAAGACCAGTATTCGATAGAGTCATTTATTCAGACTGATGCTGCCGTTAATCCCGGAAACAGTGGTGGGGCACTGGTTAACCAGCAGGGAAACCTTGTCGGAATTAATACTGCAATTGCATCGAGAACCGGTTCCTATGCAGGCTATTCATTTGCAGTTCCGGTTTCAATAGTTTCAAAAGTTGTAACCGATCTTAAAGAGTACGGAGAAGTTCAGAGAGCTTTGCTTGGTGTAAGTATTATAGATGTTACAGCTACTCTGGTTCAGGAAAAGGGGCTTGATAAAGTTGAAGGTGTGTTTGTTGGGGGTGTGGCCGAAAATGGTGCTGCAAAAGAAGCCGGAATAAAGGAAGGTGATGTAATACTGACGGTTGCAGGCGATCCTGTTAATTCTTCAGCTGAACTTCAGGAAAAGGTTAGCAGGTTCCGTCCGGGTGATGATGTAAAAATTGTTGTAAAAAGAGGCGGAGATCGGAAACAATTTACGGTTACATTGCGTAATAAACATGGAGACACTCAAATTGTGAGAGATAATGCAACATTTTTGGGTGCCGGTTTTGAAGCACTGAATGATAAGGAAAAACAAAAATTAAATATTGAATACGGAATCAAAGTAAAAAATCTTGAAAAAGGGAAAATTAAAAGCGCGGGAGTTAATGAAGGATTTATTATAACTCATGTAAATAAAAAACCAATTTATGAGTTGAATGACTTTAAGCGCGAAATTGGTAATGCCAAGGGGGGAATTTTGGTTGAGGGAATATATCCAAACGGAGAGGCAGCCTACTTTGTATTTAGTGTTGATTGATTTTTGGAGAAACATTTTTAATTAACTATTAAGATAGTTTTTATTGAATAAGCTTAGCTCAGATTGCTAAGAATTAATATATTATATTTGCACTTTTTTTTAAGGAAAGTTTATGAGACAACTTAAGATTACAAAATCTATTACTAACCGTGAGAGCGCTTCACTTGATAAGTACTTGCAGGAGATTGGTAAAGAGGAACTTATTACAGTTGAAGAGGAGGTTGAATTGGCCCAGCGCATTAAGAAGGGAGATCAGGCAGCTTTGGAAAAATTGACAAGAGCAAATCTCAGATTTGTTGTTTCCGTAGCAAAGCAGTATCAAAATCAGGGGTTAAGTCTTCCTGACCTGATTAATGAGGGAAATCTGGGACTGATAAAGGCAGCTGAAAAGTTTGATGAAACCCGCGGATTTAAATTTATTTCTTATGCTGTGTGGTGGATCAGGCAGTCAATTCTTCAGGCACTTGCAGAACAATCCCGAATTGTCAGGCTTCCGCTTAATCAGGTAGGGTCTCTGAACAAAATAAATAAAGCATTTTCAAAGTTTGAGCAGGAACATGAAAGAAAACCGTCAGCCGAAGAACTGGCCGAATCTCTTGAACTGCCGGCAGATAAAGTAGCCGACACTCTCAGAGTTTCAGGAAGACATGTGTCTGTTGATGCTCCTTTTGTTGACGGAGAAGATAACAGCCTGCTTGATGTTCTGGTTAACAATGACTCGCCAAATGCCGACCGCGCATTGATACAGGAGTCTCTTTCACGTGAAATTCACAGGGCACTGGCAACACTTACCGAAAGAGAAGCAGATATAATCCGTTTGTTTTTCGGAATAGGATGTCAGGAAATGACACTTGAAGAGATTGGTGAAAGATTCGGACTGACCCGCGAAAGGGTACGCCAGATTAAAGAGAAGGCTATCCGGCGGCTCAGGCATACATCAAGAAGTAAATTACTGAAAACATATTTGGGATAATCATCCAAATAAAACGGTGACCTTGCAGTCACCGTTTTTCATATAAAAAAACTCCTGAATTTTAATTTTTATCGTTTAACGAGCAGTGCAACATTCTCCACATGATAAGTATGTGGAAACATATCGACAGGCTGAATCTTTTCAATTTTATAACTGTCGTGCATAAGTGAAATATCACGTGCCTGAGTGGCAGGATTACAACTTACATATACAATCTTTTCCGGTAAAATTGAAAGGATAGTTTTAATTACATCTGAATGCATACCTGCACGCGGCGGATCGGTAATAATTACACCGGGGCGGCCGTAATCAGCAATAAAGTTTTCGTTTAACAACTCTTTTATGTCGCCGCTAATAAAGGATGTGTTGTTTATATTGTTGATTTTTGCATTTTCCACAGCATCTTCTGTCGCTTCAGGTACATATTCAATTCCGATTACCTTTTCTGCACTGCCGGAAATAAAATTGGCAATTGTTCCTGTTCCGCAATAGAGATCATACACAAGTTCGCTGCCTGATAATTGTGCGAAATCTTTCACCACGGAGTAAAGAACGGCAGCCTGTTCAGAATTGGTTTGATAAAAACTTTTTGGCCCGATTTTAAATTTTAAACCGTGCATTTCCTCAAAAATAAAATCTCTGCCATGGTATGTTTTAATGTCAAGGTCATTAATAGTGTCATTTCCCTTACTGTTAATCACATACATTAAAGAGGTGATTTCAGGAAACTCAGTTTTTAAGGCTTCGAGAATTTTGATGATTTTTTCATTGTCGTTATTAAAAAATGACAGAATTATCATAACTTCACCCGTTGAGCTTGTACGGATAATCAGGGTACGCAGCAATCCGCTTTTGTTTCTTATACTGAAGAATTCATATCCGTTATCAACAGCAAATTTATAAATGAAATTTCTTATCTCATTTGACGGTTCCGGTTGCAGCCAGCATTTTTCAATATTGATTACTTTGTCAAACAATCCCGGAACGTGAAATCCGAGTGCATTGTAGTTGTCAATATTTTCTCCTGATTTAATTTCTTCCGAAGTGAGCCACTTTTTATCAGAAAATGTAAATTCAAGTTTGTTTCTGTAAAAAGTGTTTTTGTCTGAGCCCATTATAGGATTGATTTGAGGAATTTCAACTTTCCCGATTCTTTCAAACTGGTCGGCAACCTGTTTTTGTTTGTAATAAAGCTGTTTTTCATATGGCAGATATTGCCAGCTGCACCCTCCGCATGTGCCGAAGTGTTTGCAAAAAGCATCTGTTCTGTCTTTAGAATAGTGATGAATATGAGTTACAACAGCTTCCTGATATCTCTTTTTTTTCTTTATAACCTGAAGGTCTGCAATATCGCCCGGAACAACAAGTTTTGTAAAAACAACCATATCATTAACCCTTGCAATTGATTTTCCGTCAGCTGCAATATCATTTATAAGAACTTTTTCGTAAAATGGGTTTTTCTGTTTTTTTCTCATTTTTTTTCTGCAAATATAGTGTTTATGCGCAATTGCGAAGTTTTTAACTCAAAATTAAGATTCCCGTAAAAAAACTGAGTTTCCCATTTTGGGAAAATGTAGGAAAACGAGCCGTTTTTTGAATTAATAATGACTTTTATGTTTCTGTAATAGAAAGTTTTTTATTTATATTTGTTTTGATTTAATGGTTGGTTTTATTTTCAGAAATAGAACTTAAAAAGGGGAAAGCATCTTCTGTATTTATGATTGGTTTTGTGTTTAGGGGTTTGTAAATCATCAATCATCTTCAAAAAGCGTCCATGGCTTTCCCCTTCTTCTTTTACCCGCAAGGGTATTTTTTTTGTCTTTAATTTTATTCTCTTAAAAATATATTTTTGTTTTTATTGTTGTTAATGGTTTTAAAAAAACAACCCTGTCTTAGGTATATTAAACGGAATTGCTATATTTGCATTCGCAAAAATAAACACGGGTGTAGCTCAGTTGGTAGAGCACTGGTCTCCAAAACCAGGTGTCGGGAGTTCGAGTCTCTCCTCCCGTGCAAATAAACCGGAAAGCTGCTTTTAGCAGCTTTTTTTGTTATCTGAAAAATTTAAAACATTTGCAGTTTGTGGAGTTTTTGGTAACGGCCGTTTACAGTCAGCAGTTCATCATGTGTACCCTGTTCCACAATTTCGCCTTTGTGAAGAACATATATTATATCTGCATTTTTGATGGTTGAAAGCCGGTGTGCAATAATCAGCGAAGTACGGTTTTGCATCAGTTTCAGCAAAGCATCCTGTACAAGCATTTCCGATTCGGTATCTAAAGCAGAAGTGGCTTCGTCAAGAATAAGTATGGGCGGATTCTTCATAACAGCACGTGCAATAGAAATCCGCTGTTTCTGTCCTCCGGAAAGTTTATCGCCGCGGTCGCCGATGTTTGTCTGATATCCGTTTTCAGTAGCCATAATAAAATCATGTGCATTGGCAATTCTTGCAGCGTTAATAACCTGCTCCATTGTGGCATTCTCAACACCAAAGGCAATATTGTTGAAAAAAGAATCATTAAACAGAATTGGTTCCTGATTTACATATCCAATCAGATTGCGAAGGTCTTTAAGTTTTAAATCGGATAAACTGATTTCGTCAATTAATATCTGCCCTGATGAAATTTCGTAAAAACGCGGCAGAAGGTCAACCAGCGTGGTTTTTCCGCTTCCCGAACGTCCCACAAATGCAACAGCCTTTCCTTTTTTAATTTCGATTGAAATATTTTTTAATACAGGAATTGAATCATATGCAAATGAAATGTTCTGATATGAAATTTCAGAATTGAATTCACTTTTGGAAACAGCATCGGTTTTTTCCGTAATGGTCTCTTCTGCATTAAGAATCACATCGATACGTTCCATTGACGCAAGTCCTTTTTCAATGCTGTAAAGTGCGGTTGAAAATGCTTTTGCAGGATTTATAATATTATAAAAGAAAACCAGATAACCTATAAAAGCAGCAGCATCAAGCGAGCTTCTCTGGTTTAGAATCAGCCTGCCTCCGTACCAAAGAACAAGAATTATAATTACTGTACCTAAAAATTCGCTCATGGGATGTGCCAGAAATCTGCGCCACATAAGCTGGTTCATTATTCTGAAATAACTGTTGTTCTCTTTTTCAAAGCGTTCAGTTGCCTTTTCTTCGGCATTAAAAGCTTTAATGATACGTAATCCTGAAAGATCTTCTTCAATTACCGATAATATTTCACCCATTTTGTTCTGGCCTTTACGGCTCTCCTTTTTCAGACTTTTGCCTATTCTGCCTATTATATATCCGGCAATGGGAAACATGATTAAAACAAACAGGGTCAGGCTCCAGCTCATATAAATCATTACAATAATTGAAACCAGAATTAAAATCGGATTTTTAATCATCATGTCCAATGAGTCCATAATGGAGTTTTCCACTTCGGTAACATCGCCGGTCATGCGTGCAATAATATCTCCCTTACGCTCATCGGAGAAAAAACTTAGTGGAAGTTTTAAAATTTTACGGTAAATTTTAGAACGAATATCACGAACCACACCGTTTCGTATTGCCACAATCATATAATTTGCCAGGTAATAAAAGCCTGTTTTCAGAAAAACGGTAATAACTATGAATATACCGATGAAAATCAGTGCTTTTTCGTGACTGAATTTTTGAATTATCTGACTGATTAAATAGTTGCCGTACTCGGTTAATGATGAAATAGTGTATGTTAGTTCAGGTTTTACCATAATCGGTTCCTGAGTGCCAAAAAGAATCTGAAGCGAAGGAATCAGCAAAAGAAAGGAGAATGCTCCAAATATGGCGCTCAGGAAGTTAAAGATGATATTCCAAACTAATTTCCATTTATAAGGCGGGATGAACCTGCGCAGGATTTGCAAAAAATCTTTCATTTTTAATCAGATAGCCTGTTATTAATTTTGCTAAAATACTCCCGTATAGTTTTGCGGGGTAATTTGTTTCAGTTCCTGCCTGATTTCTTCACTGATATTTAATCCGTCAATAAAATTATGAATTGCATTTTTATCAATTACTTCATTTTTACGGGTTAAATCTTTCAGTGCTTCATACGGATTGGGGAAAAATTCACGACGCAGAATAGTTTGTACGGCTTCGGAAACAACAGCCCAGTTTTCTTCCAGATCTTTGTCAATAGCCTGCCTGTTCAGCAGCAGTTTATCCAATCCTCTAAGGATTGATTTTATTGCAATTACGGTATGGCCAAACGGAACTCCTATAAAGCGTGTAACGGTTGAATCCGTAAGGTCTCTCTGTAATCTCGAAACCGGCAGTTTTGATGAAAGCTGTTCAAAACCTGCATTGGCAATTCCTATATTTCCTTCCGAATTTTCAAAGTCTATGGGATTTACCTTATGCGGCATGGTTGATGAACCTACCTCGCCTTTTTTTATTTTTTGTCTGAAATAGTTCATTGAAATATATGTCCACATATCTCTGTCTAAATCGAGAATAATATTGTTAATTCTCTTTATGGCATCAAATATTGCACTGTAATTATCGTAATGAGCTATTTGCGTGGTGTATTGCGACCTTTCGAGGCCAAGTTTCTGTTTGCAGAAATTGTTTGCAAAAGTTTGCCAGTCGATTTCGGGATATGCAACAAAATGTGCATTGAAATTGCCGGTTGCACCACCAAATTTTGCATGGCACGGCAGTTTTTTAAGTTGATTTAACTGAATTTCAATTCTTTCGATAAAAACTTTTATCTCTTTTCCGAGTTTTGTGGGCGAAGCCGGCTGTCCGTGTGTTTTGGCAAGCATTGGTATATCTTTCCACTCAACAGAAAGTTCTTCAAGTTTATCAATCAACTTTTGAATCAGAGGGTAATATTCTTCATTTAATGCATCGTGGATTGACAGAGGAAGGGCAGTATTGTTGGCATCCTGCGAAGTCAGCCCGAAATGAATAAATTCCCTGTATTTTTTTAGGCCTGTATTTTCAAATTTTTCTTTAAGAAAATATTCAACAGCTTTTACGTCATGATTTGTAACTTTTTCTATCTCCTTAACCTTTTCTGCATCTTCAACTGAAAAATTCTGATGAACTTTTTTTAGACTGTCAAGCTGTTTGCCGGTTACCTCTTTAAGCTGCTTCAGAGGTAATTCGCAGAGTGCAATAAAATATTCAATTTCAACAAATACTCGATATTTTATCAAAGCATACTCACTGAAATATTTTCTGAGGTTTTCCGTTTTATCGCCATATCTGCCGTCAACCGGAGAAACTGCTGTTAAATTGCTTAAATTCATTTGATAATTTTAAAATACAAAAACACAAAGGTAATAATTTACACTGAGAGGTATTTTTTTAACTATTTTATTTTTTTTGTTATTGTGGCTGTTTTATTTATAACTTCGCTTTTAAACTTGTTATGCAGGTTGATAGTTTAATATTCAGATACAAATTATATGAAAAACAAATTATTAAAAATATTTCTGATTTTGGTTTTGTATCCCGTTTCAATGTTTGCTGAAAATGGAGACAGCACAAAAACACTGGTTTACAAAATGAATATGAAGCAGGAAATTACCCGTGCCACCTGGCGGCAAACCCTTCAGGCATTTGATGCGGCGGATTCTTTAAATGCAGATATTTTTCTGATTCACATGAATACATACGGAGGAACTGTTTTGGATGCAGATTCCATCAGAACCAAGATTTTGCAAAGCAAAATTCCGGTTTATGTTTTTATTGACAATAATGCAGCTTCTGCCGGTGCGCTGATTTCAATAGCATGTGACAGTATTTATATGCGTTCGGGCAGCAGTATCGGAGCTGCAACCGTTGTAAACCAGACCGGTCAGTCAATGCCCGACAAGTATCAGAGCTATATGCGTTCCACCATGCGGGCAACAGCCGAGGCACAGGGGAAAATTCCGGTTGTTTCGGGCAATGACACTATATACAAATGGAGGCGTGATCCAAAAATTGCAGAAGCAATGGTTGATCCTTCGGTTTTTATCGAAGGTTTGATAGATACCGGAAAAGTTTTGACATTTACACCGGTTGAGGCAATGGAACACGGGTTTTGTGAGGGAATTGCCGAAAATATACCGGAAGTTCTTAAGAAATTGGGAATTGAAGAATATACAATTGAAGAATACAAACCTTCATTTATTGAAAAAATTATTGGATTACTTGTTCATCCGGTTATTTCCGGTTTGCTTATTATGGCAGTAATCGGAGGTATTTATTTTGAGTTGCAAACCCCCGGTGTCGGATTTCCTTTGGTTGTGGCAATATTGGCGGCAGTATTGTATTTTGCGCCTCTATATCTGGAAGGACTGGCGGAACATTGGGAAATTTTGCTGTTTATAGTTGGATTAGTTTTGTTAGCCATAGAGATATTTGTAATTCCCGGATTTGGAATTGTGGGAATTCTTGGCATCTTTCTTACTCTGACGGCATTGGTTTTAAGTCTTATTGAAAATGTCGCTTTTGATTTCGGTCCGGTAAACATGCACAGGCTTGGTGTTGCAATAATGACTGTTGTGGTGGGTATTTTCGGAGGATTTATTTTTTCGCTTTATGTTGGGAATAAAATTTTTACATCACAGTCAGGCCTGTTTAAAAATATGGCATTAAGTACAGTTCAGGATGTAAAAGACGGATATTTAAATGTTGAATCATCATTTATCGCATTAAAAGGAAAAACCGGAACTGCCCAGACTATTTTAAGGCCGGGAGGGAAGGTGCTTATTGATGGTGAAGTTTATGATGCGGTTACCGAAGGCGGTTTCATTGAAAGGGGAGAAAAAATAGTTGTGATAAAAGTAGGTACTGCTCAACTGTATGTTGACAGGATTGAAGCATGAATATTCAGACTGTAGCAACAAACCTCCGGGATGTTCCGTAATATTGATTTTTAACGAATAAAATTAATTGTTTTTAAAAGGAGGGATTGCATCATAATTTAATAATGAATATGTGAATGATGTTTTAATGTATGTTTACATCAGTTTTTACGTACTTTTGTTTAATAGTTTTACAAATGATTTTAATTAATTTTTAAATATATAATTATGAATAAATCAGGATATATTTTATTGCTTCTTGTATTAATTTTTGCTTATTCTCCTGTTACCCGTGCACAAAGTGCTGTTCCGGGTTCTGATGTAATCGGCCGCTGGGACCTTACAATTGTTATTGAAGATGATGATCTGGAAGGCCTTGGAATGTTCCGCCATGGTTTGATGGACCCTGCCGGATTTCCCGGGTGGCTGGAAGTTAGTCTGTCAGGCTTTTCCACTTTTGTAGGCCGGTATGTAGGTTATGAGGGAAGTGCCAGGCCAGTCTCACAGGTTCATTATTCTGCAGAAACCGGAAAATATCATTTTACCATTCCTCCGCAGTGGATGGATATTGATGATATTTATTTTGAGTTTTCTTTGAAGGACAACAAGCTGAGCGGATTTAAAATGCTTGACGGCCATAAACTTCAGTGGACGGGTGTTCGCCAGCCTTCATTGGTTCGTGAAAAACCTACGGTTTGGGGCAATCCCAAAAATCTTCTTGACAATAATCTTTCAAGATGGATTATTCCGGCAAACAATAAATTTAAAATGGCAGACGGAGTTTTGGTAAATCCTGAAGCAGGCGGAAATCTGGTTACAAATGAGAAGTTTGAAGATTTTAAACTGAGTGTAGAATTCAGATATCCCAAAGGAAGCAACAGCGGAATCTATCTGCGCGGAAGATATGAGGTTCAGATTGAAGACAGCCCCGAAAACAGTACGAGCAGTGTTGGTATTGGCGGAGTTTACGGATTTATTGAACCTTCGTACTATGTTGCCAAAAAGCCGGGTGAGTGGCAGAGCTTTGAAATTACTCTAGTCGGAAGGCATGTTACAATAGTTCATAACGGAGTTGAGGTAATATCAAACCGGATTATTCCGGGAATTACCGGTGGTTCCCTCAACAGCAGGGAAGGGGAGCCGGGACCGATTATGATTCAGGGTGATCACGGGCCGGTTGAATTCAGGAAATTTATTATTACTCCGGCTGTAAATTGATTTTGTGATATTTTTTATATAAAACACGGGGATATTTTTTGTAAATGTCCCCGTGTTGCTTTGTGAGATGCCGCCTGACCAAATGTGTTAATTTGTGAATTGGATAGATTCAGGAAAACTAATTTTTTCCAATTACATTGTCCAAAGTAAGAACCTGATTTTTTTCGAGCAGCAAGGCTTTTAGTTTTTCATAATTCACGTCCTGCACGGAACTGTTTTCGTCAATTGCAATGCATGCTGCCGCAGCTGCCGACTGGCCAAGAATCATGAATACCGGCTCCATGCGTATTGAGCCAAAAGCAATATGGCTGGAAGATACGCAAATAGGAACCAGCAGATTTGTACACTCTTCCTTTTTGGGAATTAACGAACCGTAGGAAATTGAATAAGGTGCAGGCGGACTTACGCCGATATCACCTTCGTTTTGAACGTACCCCTCGGGAGTAATATAACGCTGCACATTGTGTGAGTCCATGGTGTATGAACCCATTCCCACAGGTTTGGGAACCTCACGTTTTAACAAAGCATCATTTTCGGTGGTTACATATTCGCCAATCATCCGCCTTGCTTCACGTACATAAATTTGATGAGGCCAGTGTCCGTTGTCAGTAAATTCATCTTTTGCAAGTCCCCAGGCTGCCATTTTGGTTCTGATATCCTCAGGAACGCGCGGATCATTTGCAACAAACCAGAGCAATCCCATCTGGTAATCCTGATGTTCTTTTATTATCTCTTTTCTGCGCTCATAATCGGCTTCAGGATAATCGTAATTCATGCCGATATTGTCGCTGCTGAACGGGCCGTGGTTGTTGGTATCGGTTTTCCGGTTTGGAATTTCGTCAAATTTTTCAAACCAGTCTTTGCGGCCGGTATCAAACATGCGAACAAGAAGTTCATACTGCTCAGGATCATAATTTTCAGGTTTCGGAAAAGGAAGCCTGTTTTCTTCATGATTTGTCATACACATTCTGAAACAGTATGCCTGAATTTTATCGTCACCTGCACCGTAATCACCCGGATATTCGGTGGAAATACGGGCGAGAACACCGCTTGACGGGTCATTCGGAATTTTATACGGTGAAATTTGTGACCAGAACCAGTGCTGATGGTGGAGCACACCGGTCTGCACTCCGTTCCATTTTTCATCGTACGTGTCAATGCTCTCCCTGCCAACATGATAGCTTACATTTGCCGATGCCATTAGATCGCCTTCATAAGTGGCATCAATAAAAATTTTTCCTTTGAAAGTTTTTCCGGAGAGTGTTGAAAATGAGATAATTTTTCCGTTTTCTGTTTTAACACCATTTTGCCGGTTCAGCCACTCATCACGAAAAACTGTTATGTTGTTTTCCGAAATATAGTTTTCAAAAACTTTTTCGGCCACATGCGGTTCAAAAATCCACATGGTTCTGTTTTCGCCGTCCATTGCAACCGTTCCCTGCCCTTTGTTGCCAAACTCTTCGCGTTTTTGCCATTTCCATGCTTCCGGTTCGTTGTAGTGTTGCCACACACGATGGTAAAAATCCCGTGAAAGTCCGCCGATTACAGCCTTGTTGCCGGTATCGGTGTAACCAAGGCCACCCGAAGTGAGTCCGCCAAGGTGAATATCGGGTGAAACCACTATTACCGACTTGCCGGTGTGTGCTACTTCAACAGCAGCAATAACGGCAGCTGAGGTGCCTCCGTAAACAATTACATCAGCCTGATACAGATTTGGCTGTTGCACAGTGCATCCCGTGAAAAATAAAATAAGTAAAAAAACTCCTGTAAATGAGAAGTTACGTATAGTTTTCTTAATATTCATTTTTTGATGTTTTTAATTGGATTTTGGAGTGTATGAAAGAATTTGTTTGTCTTTCAGAAGATGTGTTTTTAAAATATTATAATCCAATGACTGTACATCGGTTTTATTGTCAATTGCAAGAGCAGCGGCAGTTGCAGCCGACTGTCCGAGTATCATGAACACCGGCTCCATACGGATTGACCCAAATGCAATATGAGTTGAGCTTACACAAATTGGTACCAGTAAATTGGTGCATTCATCCTTATTCGGAACAATTGAACGGTAGCTGACAGGGTAGGGCGGAAAGCCGTGAGCTTCCACATTGCCTTCATTTTGCACATAACCGTTTGCATCAACATACCGCTGTACATTATGGGAGTCCATTCCGTAAGCTGCCATTCCGACAGGGTCTTCCGCCACTTCAAAGCCTTCGCAGTTGTGCTGTGTCATTATGTAGCTGCTGAGCATCCGTCTTGCTTCACGAATATAGAGCTGTTCCTGCCATCCGTCTTCGCGTTCATATTCATCTTTGCAGGTGCCCCATTGTGAAACCACATCCCTTACAACTTTTGGTATGCGCGGGTGGTATGCCAGCGACCACATTAATCCCTGCTGATACGAGCGGTGTTTTTCCACAATTTTTTCTCTCTCTTCATAGCTTGCTTCCGGATAATCATAATTCTGGCCAATGAAGTCGGTTGAAAAACCTTTTTGATTATTGGTGTCGGTTTTCCGGTTTGGCATTGCCGAATTAATCCACGGAACAAGCGGATCGCCGTATGTGTACATTTTATCGACCGGACCTGTGGCAGCTTCGTAGTTTCTAAACAGCAGTTCATATTCCAGCTCGTTGTAATCATCCGGTTTTTGAAACGGAATACGGTTTTCAGGATGGTTGGTAAGTGTCATACGGAAGCAATATGCCTGAATTTTTTTATCTCCATGCCCGTCAATTCCCGGTTTGCCGCCTTCAGTAATAAACGGAAGCAGTCCGCTCGAAGGATTGCCCTTTACGATATAAGGGTCAACTCCGTCAATAAAGTTGTGATTATGAGCATTCAATGAGATAGTTCTACGCATTGTCATTGCAACCTTGTTGGCCTGAACACCGTTGAGAGTTTCACCGTATTCTTTGTTGGATTCCCTGCCATAGGTATAGCTTACTCCGGCAGTTGCCATTAAATCACCTTCATAAGTGGCATCAATGAACATTTTTCCCCGATATTTTTCACCACTCAGCATTTCAATTTCAACAATGCTTGATCCTTGCTTTTTTACGCCGGATTCACGGTTGAGTTTTTGATTGTAAACGAGGTCAATTTTTTCTTTGGCCATCATTTTTTCGTAAACTTTAATTGCGGCAGATGGTTCAAATGTCCACATGGCATCTTCACCCTCAGCAGTGCGTGTTTGACCGCCATCACGATATTCCTCCCATTTTTGCCATTTCCAGTTTTCAGGAATCTGATAGTATTTTTTTATTTCCTGATAAAATTCTCTTGAAATTCCGCCAACAATCATTTTGTTACCAATATCGGTTTGTCCGAGGCCTCCGGTTGTTAATCCGCCGATGCGGCTGTAAGGTTCAATTAAAATCACTGATTTTCCCATTCGTGAACTTTGAATGGCAGCCGAAATTCCGGCAGATGTTCCGCCATATATGACAATGTCATA
>CAZXTX010000031.1:0-8872 GCA_964643695.1 uncultured Mariniphaga sp.
GATGTGCTTCCGCAGTTTCCGGGAGTACAGAAATATATTAATGACGGCACATTGACTCCGCAAGTGGCAAAATTGGTAGATGCAGGTTTGTATGCAACATACATTTTGCTGGGAATCTCATTTTTATCAATTATTTTTTCAACCTTTACACGGTTATTTAGATAATTTATTTTGTGGTAAATAAACAGGAAAATTAATTATGGCTAGAAAAACACCAGAAATACCGTCAGCATCTCTTGCAGATATTGCATTTATGCTGCTTATATTTTTCCTGGTAGCAACCACAATGGACGTTGACAGTGGTTTGGAAAGAAGGCTTCCGCAATGGGTTGACCCGGAAACATTGCCACCTGATCAGCAAATTAAAGAACGTAATGTTTTTGTTGTGCTGGTTAACAGGGATAATAACCTGTTGGTGGAAGGTGAATGGGGAAATATTGAAACCCTGCGTGAAAGAGCAAAGGAATTTATGGCTAATCCGTATAACGACGAGTCTTTGCCGGAAAAAGAACCTAAGGATATACCTTATTTTGGTGAAGTAATGGTTACAAAAGGAGTTATTTCACTCAGAAATGACCTGGATACCCAATATGGTACATATATCGCTGTTCAGAACGAACTGGTTGCTGCTATTAATGAGCTGAGGGAAGAATTGTCATCACAGCATTTCGGGAAATCTTATGCTGATTTAAATCCTGATGAACAGGAATCTGTACGTCAGATTTATCCCTCAAGAATTTCAGAAGCTGAACCAAAAAAAGCAGGAGGAAAATAAAATGAGTAAATTCAGAAAAAAAGATTCAGGTGAACTTCCTCAGATTTCAACAGCTTCACTGCCTGATGTTGTTTTTATGTTGCTTTTCTTTTTCATGGTTACAACAACCATGAGGGAAGTCAGCTATATGGTACATATTAAGCTGCCTTCTGCTACAGAGCTTAGCAAACTTGAAAAGAAATCGCTTGTCAGTTACATTTATGTTGGTGAACCATTGCAGCAGTATCAAAAAACTTTTGGTATTGCATCGCGAATTCAGCTTAATGATCAGTTTGCCAATGTGGCAGATATTCAGGATTACGTTATTGTTGAAAGAGAATCAAGGAATGAAGCAGACAGGCCGTTTATGATTACATCTTTGAAAGTTGATGAAAATACAAAAATGGGTATTGTTACAGATATTAAGCAGGAATTGCGAAAGTCTGCAGCATTGCATATCAACTATTCATCAAGAAAGAAAGTGGAAAGATGAGATTCTTAAATGATATGATATAGAAAAGGGAGGTTTTGCCTCCCTTTTTTATTTTAACGATTTATTGTAATTTGTTGAAATGTTTACTTATTTTTAAATTCGCTATATCAGATATCCGTTTATAAATCTGTTAATTGCAGTAAACTTGTAAGAATTCATTGAAAATAAATTTAAATAAATCATTTTTTAAAAAGCAAAGTTATGTGTACAAAAAAATCTATCTTCATTTTTCTTTTTACTTCTCTTTTTTTAGCTGGTTTTGCTCAAAAACACTCATTTAACGGTCTGGATATGAATATGGGTAATCTGTACAGATTATCAGATGCTGAAACCAGATCAATAAGTCCTGAAAATTTTACAGGCGAAAAAGGGAAGGGAGGTATGGCAGTTCCGGATGCCAGTGCACCGGTGAATACTGCAAATGCATCTCATGCTGCCCGTGACCTGGGACAGGGCTGGAAAGTTAATCCTTATGTGAGAATTGAACCCGGCGAAACATTTACAATGGCTGAAATTGAAGGGCCCGGTGCCATTCAGCATATCTGGATGACCCCGACCGGAAACTGGCGCTTTTCAATTATGCGCATATACTGGGATGATGAAACCGAACCTTCAGTAGAATGTCCCATTGGCCATTTTTTTGGAATGGGATGGAACGAATATGCACATCTTAATTCATTGCCTGTAACCGTTAATCCGGGTAGTGCCTTTAATAGCTATTGGGTAATGCCGTTTCGTAAAAAATGCAGAATTACCATGACAAATATTAATGATGCCAATGCGATGACTTTGTATTATCAGATTGATTACACATTGACTGATGTGCCTGATGATGCTGCTTATTTTCATGCACAGTACCGGCGCACTAAAGTAAATGAAACTTCAGACTACACAATTGTTGACGGCATTAAGGGCGCAGGGCATTATGTTGGTGTTTATATGGCCTGGCAGGTAAATAACAACGGATGGTGGGGTGAAGGAGAAATAAAGTTTTTTATGGATGGTGACAAAACATTTCCAACTATAATTGGTACCGGAACCGAAGATTACTTTTGTGGTTCATACAACTTTGACCGTAATGGTAAATATACAGTTTTTACCACACCGTATGCAGGGCTTGTTCAGGCAATACCCGGCGATATAACCTACCGCGCCGGACAGCGTTTTGGATTGTACCGGTGGCATGTGGCAGATCCGGTACGTTTTAAAAAGGATTTGCGGATTACCATTCAGGATTTGGGATGGCGAAACGGCGGCCGTTATCTGCCTCAGAATTCTGATATTTCTTCAGTTTGTTACTGGTATCAGACTGAACCGCATGCAAAATTTCCAAAACTGCCCGGTTGGGAAGAGATGGAAATGAATTAGGAGTTAATCAAAAAAGCCTTTCCGATTTTCGGAAAGGCTTTTTAAAAGTATATAATCTGAGATTTATTACATCATTCCGCCCATACCGCCCGGACCTCCCGGAGGCATTGGTGGTTCATTCACTTTTTCTTCAACAATTACAGTTTCGGTTGTTAGGAACATACCTGCAATTGAAGCGGCATTTTCAAGTGCTATACGGGCTACTTTTGCCGGATCTATTACGCCGGTTTCATACAAGTTCTCATAATTGTCGGTACGTGCGTTATAACCAAAGTCACCTTTACCGTCAAGGATTTTCTGGGCAATAACTGCACCTTCCTTACCTGCATTGGCAACAATCTGGCGAAGAGGTTCCTCTATTGCACGTTTTACGATTTCAATACCGGTCTGCTCATCTTCATTATCAGCTTTCAGCTCATTAAGTGCAGAAATTGAGCGTAAATAGGCAACACCGCCACCCGGAACAATTCCTTCTTCAACAGCAGCTCTGGTAGCACTCAGAGCATCGTCAACACGGTCCTTCTTCTCTTTCATTTCCACTTCTGAGGCAGCACCAACGTAAATTACTGCAACACCACCGGCGAGTTTTGCCAGTCGTTCCTGAAGTTTTTCACGGTCATAATCAGAAGTTGTTGTTTCAATCTGTTTTTTAATCTGTGATACGCGTGCTTTGATTGCATCCTGATCTCCAAGGCCGTTAACGATAGTTGTATTTTCCTTATCAACTGTAATTTTTTCGGCTTCACCCAGCATTTCGATGGTTGCCTGCTCCAGTTTCATGCCTTTTTCTTCAGTAATTACGCTTCCTCCTGTAAGAACTGCGATATCTTCTAACATCTCTTTTCTGCGATCGCCAAAGCCGGGAGCTTTAACGGCACAAACTTTCAGTGAACCGCGTAAACGGTTAACAACCAAAGTAGCCAGAGCTTCACCATCAACATCTTCGGCAATTATCATAAGCGGGCGTCCTGTTTGTGCTGTTTGTTCCAGAACAGGAAGCAAATCTTTCATTGTGCTTATTTTTTTATCGTGGATAAGTACGTAAGGATTATCCAGTTCGGCAGCCATTTTTTCAGTATCAGTTACAAAGTAAGGTGAAATGTAACCACGGTCAAACTGCATTCCTTCAACTACATCAACATAAGTATCAGTACCTTTTGATTCTTCAATGGTAATGACACCTTCCTTGTGTACTTTTTGCATGGCTTCTGCAATAAGGGCACCGATTGCTTCATCGTTATTGGCAGATACCTTGGCAACAGATTCAATTTTTTTATAGTCATCACCAATAGTTTGTGCCTGTTCTGCAATGTTGTTAACAACCTCTAAAACCGCTTTGTCGATACCGCGTTTCAGATCCATCGGATTTGCACCGGCGGTAACGTTTTTCAGTCCTACCGAAATAATTGACTGTGCCAGCACAGTTGCAGTTGTTGTTCCGTCACCTGCATCATCTCCGGTTTTTGAAGCTACCTCCTTAACCATCTGTGCACCTAAATTTTCGTATGCATCAGGAAGTTCTATTTCTTTTGCAACTGTTACACCGTCTTTGGTAATCTGGGGTGCACCAAATTTCTTTTCAATAACTACATTTCTCCCTTTTGGCCCAAGGGTTACTTTTACAGCATTTGAAAGCTGATCAACACCTGACTTTAGTTTGTCACGTGCTTCAATGTTGAATTTAATTTCTTTTGCCATTTTTATTTACTTTTTTAAATTTTGTTAAGCAATGTACAATACGTCGGTTTGTGACATGAGCAAATAATCTTCACCGTCAATATTTATTTCAGTGCCGGAATATTTACCATAAGATACTATATCACCCACTTTAATTTCCATGGGCTCGTCTTTTTTGTCTTTACCGGTTAAAACTACTGTTCCTTGCTGTGGTTTTTCTTTTGCTGAATCGGGAATAATAATTCCGCTTGATGTTTTTTCTTCGGCTTCCTGTTGTTTTACCAGGATCTTACCTGCCAGAATTTTACCTTTTAGTTCTGCCATTGTTTTTTAATTTTTTATATTAAACATATATTTCAAAAATCGACAACCACTTTAATCATATTTTGTACCAAAGAGGAATTAGTATGTTTTCTTAAAAATAAAAAGACAAAATTGCACTTTTTACAAAAGTACCTGTCAGTGTTTTTTGCATAATTAGCTATATGGCAGGGAGTTGGTGTTGTTTTTCGGTTTTATGACAACCTGACATAAACAGAAACAATTTATTCAAATCTGTATTTATCTATTTCGCGGAATCCGCGAAGGAAATCAGGTGTTTTAAGTTGTTTTTTACCAGAAAGCTGTAGTTTGGTAATTTCAAGCCATCCGCCACCACAGGCTGCATTTAAATATGTTTCCCCGTCAGAGTCTATTGTACCGGGTGTTACTGATTCTTCAGAAATAACAGGTTGTGCAAAATGTATTTTACACAAAATTGTACGTCCGCTCTCTTTATGAACCAGATTTGCCCATGCAGCAGGGTAGGGTGATAAACCGCGAATAAGATTTCTTACGCTTTCGCAATCTTTTGACCAGTCAATTTTGCAGTCTTCTTTAAATAATTTTGGTGCCGGCTTTATTGTTTCGGTAATTGTAATTTCTGACTGAGGAACCGGTTTAATTTTTTTCATTGCAATTGCATCCACAGTTTTTAAAACCAGTGAAGCACCTGTTTTCATTAATTTGTCATGAATTTCACCGGCTGTATCATTTCTCCCGATACTGATTTCCTGACTGTAAAGAATTTTTCCTGTATCAATTTCGTGATTAAGAAAGAAAGTTGTAACTCCGGTTTTTGTTTCGCCGTTTATTATTGCCCAGTTAATGGGAGCTGCACCCCTGTATTGCGGAAGAAGAGAAGCATGAAGGTTGAAAGTTCCGAGAGGGGGCATTTTCCACACAGCCTCGGGCAGCATCCTGAAAGCAACAATTATTTGCAGGTCGGCATTAAGTGATTTGAGTTCATTTAAAAACAGAGGGTCTTTTAGCTTTTCGGGCTGAAAAATTTGCAATCCTTTTTCAACAGCATATTTTTTAACCTCTGATTCAGTCAGCTTTTTACCTCTGCCGGCAGGCTTATCAGGTGCTGTTACCACACCAACAACATTGTAACCGTTTTCAATCAGTGCTTTTAAGCTGCTGACGGCAAAGTCCGGAGTGCCCATAAAAACAATACGAAGGTTTTTGCTGGTCATCAATTTTACTTTTTAGCAAAAATAAAAAATCAAAACACTCATCTTCACTTTTTAGCAATAAAATTTGGTAAAAATGATGTATTCAATTAAAAGTAACATTATTTTTAGTTACGATGTGAAATTGATTTTAATTTTAAAGAGATTTATCTTTATTAGTTTGAACTGTATAACAGCAGGTTTTTATTAAAATCGTTTTCAATTTGTCAGTTAAAACAATAGTGTATTTCGTTTTCCTCTGCTTATAAAATTCCTGGAATGTTTTCCGTAAAAGGAAATTGGTAAAAACAAAAGGCCCAGTTGTGTAACACAGAGCCTTCTGTAGTTATTCTGCCGGTATATTTTAGTCTAACAATTCTGAAATGGCTTTCTGAAGTTCTTCTGCTCTCTTGTTTTTAGCAATTATACGTCCTTCCTTATCAACAATTAAGCTGGAAGGAATTGAATTTACTGCATATAACTGAGCTGCTGAATTGTTCCAGTATGATAAATCTGAAACATGTCCCCAGGTGAGTTTGTCATCATCTATGGCTTTCAGCCAGTCGTCACGGTCACGGTCAAGTGAAACACCAAAAACAGTAAAACCTTTGTCTTTATACTGATTAAAAACAGCAACAACATTCGGGTTTTCAACACGACACGGGCCGCACCATGATGCCCAGAAATCCAGCAGGGTATATTCATGTTTTTTATAATAATCAGAAAATTTAACAGGTTTCCCGTCAGGGGTATTCATTGTAAAATCAGGTGCAATCTGCCCGACGGCAACAGATTTAAGCTTTTCAACCCGTTCCTTAAGAGAAATAACAGACTTTATTTCATGCAATTTCGGGTCAAGTGAAGAAATGATATTATCCAGTTCGTCAACTTCCATTCCATGCTGAATGCGCGAAAGGAAATAAGGTGTTGCAAAAGAGGCCGGATTATTTTTTACAAAATCAACCTGCATTTTACTGGTGCTTTCATACATCTCCTGAACTTTTGTCATTAGCAGGTTTGCTTTTGCGGTATCACCCTCGGCAGATGCCTGACGCGACTGCTGATATAATTCCATGTATTCCTTGCCAATATCATTGATTTTATTGAATATTTCATTGAACTCATCATGAGTTTTTGAACCGGTTACTTTTATATCCTCCAAATCCTGTCCGGCTGCATTTCCTGTTACTGTCATTTTTGTATTTTCAACAAACAGAATCGTTTTGGCTCTTTGTCCTATAATTGAGAGGTAATAATCTTCCGGAATCTCAACCTTACCTTTTAAAATTGCCGTTCCGTCAACTATATCTGCAGTATCAACCTGTACCCATTTCGATTCATCAATTCTTTCAAGTAATACCTGTCCTTCGGCATTATCCAACTTTACTGTAATTTCATATCCTTTTTCCTGTTTGCTGCAGGCAAATAATGCTATTAATGCTATAAAAATCAGTTTCCTTTTCATTTCTGTTAATTATAAAATTTATGGGCGAAAGATAAAGAATCATTTTGCAACGAAAAAGAGACAACTAACCTGTTTCCAAAAACTTAAAGGCAAATTTATCTTATATTCACATTTTTTTGCAAACATGTCTCTTTTTATCAAAAAGTGAACGAAATTTTATAGCATTTGTTATATTGCTGAATGTCAAATAGTAAAAATATAGAAATGAGTTATTATTTAAAAGCTGTTAAAAAGAATCTGAGTTTTGAAGAAACGATTGATCTTTTAAAAACCGAATTGGCAAAAGAAGGATTTGGCGTACCCGCCGAAGTTGATGTAAAATCAATTTTTAAGGCAAAACTGGGAGTTGACTACAGAAATTACAGAATTTTGGGTGCCTGCAATCCGGTATTTGCAAAAAAGGCAATTGACAGTGAAAAAAACGTTGGTGTCTTTTTACCGTGCAGTGTTGTGGTTCAGGAGAATGAAAATGGTGATATTGAAATATCTGCTGTTGATTCTGTAATTTCACTGGCTGCTGTTTCCAATCCGGAAGTTACTAAGGTTGCTGAGGAGATTAAGTTAAAACTTGAACGTGTAATCGCCGCTATTGGCTGATTTATCTCTTAAAAGTCTTCCAGAATAATTGCTAAAGTCTTTTAATTTTTTTACCGGAAAATATTTTTCAGTAAGTGTGATTGCTTTTATGTTTTGAGAAATAAATTATTTTTTTAATTCTTTTCAAGGATATTTTATATTTTGTGATTGAAAAAGAAATTAAAGAAAATGAGAAAAGATATTTTTATTAAATCCGCTTATTTGTCTGTCATGCAGAAAGTTGTTGCTGTCATATTATTTTCGGTTATTCTGTTTTTTTTCGGTAGTTTTAATATTACAGCTCAAACAGCCGGTAACAGAGATTATAACTTAATAGAAAATATTCTGTACCGTTCAGCAGATGATGCTGAAAACGATGAATATATTAACGAGAGGTGCAGGCTTGATTTATATTATCCAGTTGACAAAGACAGTTTTGCAGTTGTTGTCTGGTTTCATGGCGGAGGCATAACCGGCGGCAGTAAATCTGTTCCTGCAAAATTAAAGGAGCAGGGATTTGCTGTTGTTGCCGCAAATTACCGTTTAAGTCCAAAAGTGAATAATCCGGCATATATTGAAGATGCGGCAGCTGTTGTTGCATGGGTTTTTAATAATATTGGTAAATATGGCGGAGATGTTTCAAAAATTGTGGTTTCAGGGCATTCGGCAGGTGGATATCTTGCAAGTATGATAGGACTCGATAAAAAGTGGTTGTCGGACTTTGGTGTTGATGCAAACAGAATTGCACTTCTGGTGCCGTTTAGCGGACATACAATTACACATTATACCATTCGCAAAGAAAATGGAATAAAAGATACTCAGCCTGTAGTTGATTCCTATGCCCCGCTTTACCATGTAAGAAACGATGCCCCGCCTTTGGTTCTCATAACGGGTGACCGTAACCTCGAACTGTTGGGAAGGTACGAGGAAAATGCCTATTTGTGGCGTATGATGCAGGTGGCAGGACACAAGCAAACAAAATTGTATGAACTGGACGGTTTTAACCACGGAGGAATGGCATCGCCGGCATTTGAAATTTTGCTGAA
>CAZXTX010000031.1:8972-15042 GCA_964643695.1 uncultured Mariniphaga sp.
GTTAAAATTTTTAACTTTGATGTTTTATAACACATTATTACTCGTCTATGTTAAACTCTGATATAAGGATAAAGGACATTCTTGAAAATCCGGATTCGGTTTTTTATATGCTTGAGAGTAATCAAAAAATAGAACTGGAAAAACACATTTCGCTGACAAATTATAAAAGAAATGAATTTGTTTTTAAAGAGGGTGACAGGCCTTCAGGGTTTATGATGCTGGTGAACGGAAAGGTAAAAATCTTTAAGGAAGGAGTAGGTGGCCGTGAACAGATAATCAGAATGGCCAGTCCGTTGGGAATAATAGGTTACCGTGCACTGTTTGCTGAAGAAAATCATATAGCATCTGCAGTTACACTTGAGGAGTCAATGGTGTGTTCGGTCGGAATTGACTTTATTCTCAACAATGCTCTTAAAAACAATCATTTTTCATTGGGGCTGATAAGAATGTTGTCAAAAGAGCTTGGTTTTTCAAATGAAAGAACCGTTACGCTAACTCAGAAACATATTCGCGGCAGATTGGCAGAATCATTACTTTTACTTAAAAAGAAGTATGGTTTTGAAAATGACGGAGTAACCTTAAAAGTTTATTTGTCTCGTGAGGATATTGCCAATTTGTCAAATATGACAACATCTAATGCAATTCGTACTCTTTCAACCTTTGCCAACGAGAAGGTAATTGCAATTGACGGAAGAAAAATCAGAATTCTGGATACTCATCGTCTTGAACGCGTCAGTAAACTTGGATAACTACTCCTGCAAATAAATTCGTTTTACTCTCTGTGAAATACCGGTAAAAATTTCATAAGGTATTGTATCTGCTTTTTCAGCCAATTCGGTAATGGAAATATTTTTACCGAAAAACTCAACAGTTTCTCCCGGAGTGATATTCAAACCGGTTACATTTAGCATTAACATGTCCATGCAAATGTTCCCGATTACCGGAACTCTTTTTCCTTTAATAAATGCTTCACCGTTTCCGTTCCCAAGTATCCGGCTCATACCGTCGGCATAACCAACCGGTACAATTGCTATTTCCGATTTACGGTTAATTTTTCCTTTTCTGCCGTATCCGGCTGTTTCATCCGTTTCAAGTTTCTTAACCTGTGAAACCACGCTTTTAAAAGTACTGATGTTTTCCAGTCTGAGGCCGGTAACAGATATTCCGTATAGTCCGATGCCGAGCCGTACCATGTCCATCTGTTTTTCGGGAAACCTTTCAATTCCTGCCGAATTCAGAATATGAAGCAGAATTTTTCCGGGCAGGTTGGCGGTTATTAATTTCGATAATGTTTCAAACCTGCCGAACTGCTGATTTGTAAAATAATCCAGTTCCGGTTCATCACTGCCTGACAAGTGTGAAAAAACAGATACCACCTTTAAGCGGTCTGATTTTTTTAGAAATGAAACAACTAAATCAACTTCTTTTTCGGTTTTAAAGCCAAGCCGGTTCATGCCGGTGTCCAATTTTATATGAACCGGATAATTGTTAAGTGCGTTTTCTGAAACGGTTTTATCAAACTTTTTCAAAAGTTCATAACTGTATATGTTTGGTTCCAGTCTGAAATCAATAATATTCTGGAAACTGTGCTCTTCGGGGTTCATTACAATTACCGGTGTTCCGATTCCTGCCTTTCTGAGTTCAGTGCCTTCATCTGCCACAGCTACTGCTAAATAGTCGGCATGCTGATACTGAAGAAGTTTGGCAACTTCAACATCGCCGCTTCCGTAAGAAAAAGCTTTTACCATTACCATTATTTTGGTTGATGGTTTTAAAAGGCTTCTGAATATGTTGAGATTGTTTACAAGTGCGTTCAGGTCTATTTCAAGAACAGTCTGATGCGCTTTCTGCTGCAGCAGTCCTGAAATTTTTTCAAATGTAAATGAACGTGCACCTTTTATGAGAATGGCAGAATCAGAAAACCGGCTTCGTGAAAAGTTGTTTTCAAAGGATTTTACGGAAGTATGGAACTCCTTTTCCATAGAGAACAATCCTGCGGCTGCCGAAATTTCAGGGCCTATACCGGTGAGTTTGTCAATTCCCCACTGTTCAAGAAGCTGATTTATTTCATTGTAAAGTTCATTTGAGGGCACTCCTGTCTGCTGAATATCTGAAAGAATAATTTGCTTTTTTAGATGTTCTTTTTTTGCCTGGCGGCGGAGTACCGAAAGCGCAATTGTAAGAGATGTTAAATCTGAATTGTAGTAATCGTTAATCAGCAGGCAGTTGTTTATTCCCTCTTTAATTTCAAGCCGCATGGCTATCGGGGCGAGTCCGGAGAAACGCGGAAGAATTTTTTCCGGTTTTTTTGACAGGGTGTAAACAGCGGCAAAACAGTGACATGCGTTTTCAATTGAAGAGCTGTCGGTAAAGGGAATTTGAAAATTATATGATTTTGCAGTTGTACAGGCTTCAATCCGGGTAATTCCGTTTTCCTGTTGGATATTAAACTTTATACAGGCATCATTGTCTTTGGCAGACCATGTTACCGGTTTTACCGAATTATTTTTGCAAAAATCGTATGCATTAGAAGCTGTATCAATATTATCTACATTGAAAATCAGTTTTTCCGCATTTTGAAAAAGTTTTAATTTCTCTTTTGTTTTTTGCGTTTTTGAATTGAAGTTTTCCTGATGTGCATCACCAATATTTGTTAAAATACCAATACCGGGTTTTATAATTTTTTCCAGTTTTCCCATTTCATCCGGACGGGATATGCCGGCTTCAAAAATTCCGAGATTGTGATGCGGCTCCATCAGTAAAGCCGAAAGTGGTACTCCCGTTTGTGAGTTGTAGCTTTTGGGGCTTCGTACAATTTTGAATTCTTCCAATAGTAGTTCATGCAGCCACTCTTTAACAATGGTTTTTCCATTGCTTCCGGTTATTCCAATTACAGGATAATTGAAACTTTCCCTGTGAAATGATGCTAATTTTTGCAGTGCTTCAGTTGAGTTTTTAACGAGAATGAATGCTGCTGACTCTGAAATGTTTTCCTGCTGTGAAACAACGAAGGCTTTTAAACCGTGTTTTATAAGCTCCTGAATAAAATCATGTCCGTTATTACGTTCGCCTGTAAGTGCAAAAAACAGGGTGTTATTGCTGTTGAAAAAAGTCCGGCTGTCGGTAATAACATTTTCAATTTCCATATTTTGGAAATTTTGCGGCAAATAAAGTTTTCCGCCTGTTATTTCTGATATCTGAGTCAGGGAATATCTTGTCATTCAGTTTTTTTTGTTCTTAAATAGCATCTTCGGCACAGGGGTTCGTAAAAATCTTTTTCACCAAGCAGAACCAGTTGTTCCTTTTCGGAGATGCGGTGTGAAAACTGGGCAATACTTCCGCAGTGCATGCAGACTGCATGTACTTTTGTCACATAATCGGCAACAGCCATAATTTCGGGCATGGGGCCAAACGGTTCACCTTTAAAATTCATATCCAGTCCGGCAACAATAACCCGTATTCCCATATTTGCAAGTTTAACCACTACCTCAACAAGGCCATTGTCAAAAAACTGAGCTTCGTCAATACCAACAACATCCACATTGGCCGAAAGAAGAAGAATGTTTGATGAATTTTCAACCGGTGTGGAATTTATGGAGTTTTCATCGTGCGATATAACATTTGTTTGTGAATAGCGCATATCAACCACCGGTTTGAAAATTTCCACCTTTTGTTTTGCAAATCTGGCACGTTTAAGGCGGCGGATTAACTCTTCGGTTTTTCCGGAGAACATGGAGCCGGTTACAACTTCGATGCTGCCCTGAACTTTTTGACTGTAAATATCTCTTTCAATAAACATTTAACACCGGGTGAATAAGATTTTAGTATTTTTACAAAATTAAACTTTAAAAATAATTGCAGGCTATAGAAATGGAAAATAAAAAACTGATAAAAATTTTGCTGAAAGATATGGGTGAGCTCGAAGAGTTGATTTCAGACATAAAATCGAACGGAGGATTTAATGCTCTCGAAATGGAGTTTGTTCATACCAGGGCAAAAGGGATTTTACAACTGATGCAGATGCTCAATTATCAGGACGGTAGTGTGTCTGACGATAATAATGAAAGAAATAATTTAAAAGAAAGTGAATCCGAACAAAAAGCAGAAATTAGCATAACTCAGCAGGTAATGGAAGAAAAACCTGAACCGGAAAAAGAGTTGTTTGAAGAAGATCCTGAAGTGGAAAAAGAACAGGTTAATATTTTGATATCTGCTGAAGTTAAAGAAGAAACTGCGCAAGAGCCTGAATTAGTTGAAAGTGCTGTAGTACAGGTTGAAGAAAAACAGGAAGAAGTTGTACTGGAGGAAGATATTGAAAAACCGGAAATCGCTTCAAGGCTGGGCGACAGTTTTTTAAAGGGCAGGTCAGTTAATGATCTGATAACCGAACATGCCAATCTGGAGTCCAAACTATCAAATCTTCCGGTTAGCAATCTTCAGTCTGCAATTGGCATAAACGACCGGTTTCAGTATATACGTGAGCTGTTTGACGGTGACAACCAGAAGTTTCAGGATACGGTAAAGGCTATTGATTCGATGCATAATCTGAATGAGGCGGCTGAATATTTACGTAATAATTTTAAATGGAAGAAAAACGAAACCAGCCTTAAGTTTGTAAATCTGATAAAACGCCGGTTTTTAAATGAGTGATTCCGGAAAACTGATACTTGTGCCAACACCTGTTGGTAATCTTGGCGATATTACCCTTCGTGCAATAGAAGTGCTGAAAAGTGCCGATATCATATTAGCGGAAGATACCCGTGTCTCTTCCAAACTGATGAAACATTTTGAAATTGATAAAAAACTTACCCCGCATCATAAATTTAATGAGCACAAATCATTATCTGCAATAGTTCAGAAGTTAAAGTCAGGACTGACAGTTGCCCTGATTTCCGATGCAGGCACTCCGGGAATATCAGATCCGGGTTTTTTGCTTGTAAGGGCATGTGCAGAAAATGATATTGAAACAGAGTGTTTGCCGGGAGCAACCGCATTAATTCCGGCACTGGCAGTTTCGGGATTACCGGCTGACCGCTTTGTTTTTGAAGGATTTTTACCGCAAAAAAAAGGACGGCAAAAAAGAATCAGTGAACTTGCAGATGAAAACCGGACAATGGTTTTTTATGAATCACCCTACCGGCTTGTAAAAGCTTTGGAGCAGTTTGCCGAAATTTTTGGTGAAGCTAGAAAAGCCTGTGTTTGTCGCGAAATTTCAAAAATATACGAAGAGACAAAAAGGGGTTCTCTAAATGAACTTATGAATTATTACAGCGAACATCCGCCCAAAGGCGAAATTGTAATTGTTGTTGAAGGAAAGCAGAAAGAACAACAAGGTAGAAAATAGTCCGAGTCAGTTTTTGAACTGAGAGAAAATCATTTTATAAATGCTTAGAAGAACTTATACACATCTTTTTTTTGACCTTGATGATACTATATGGGATTTTACAAAAAATTCATTTGAATCATTAAAAATTGCTTTTTCGCATTTTAAGATTGAAAAAAAAGGTGTTGATTTTGACCGGTTTTATGAGGTATATTCTGTTGTTAACAGTCTGTTGTGGGATCAATACAGAGACGGGGAAATCAATAAATCCGAGCTAATTGAAAAACGTTTTCAGAATACTTTTGATAAGCTTTCATTAATCGGCATCAATCCTTTTGAAATGAATTCATATTATCTTGATGTGATGCCTTTTCAGAAAAAACTTACTGACGGAGCTGAAGATTTATTAAAGTATCTAAAGAAAAAAGGTTACCGGTTGTCTGTAATTACCAATGGTTTTAAAGAAGTACAGTTAAAGAAAATTGAACAATCTGGTTTGTTAGATTTTTTCAATAAGATATTTATATCTGAAGAGGTGAAAGCGCACAAACCGTCACCAGAGATTTTCGAATATGCCGTAAAATCGTCAAATGCCAGAAAATCACAAAGCCTGATGGTAGGAGATAATTATGATACCGATATTGCCGGAGCACTTCAATTTGGAATTTCGGCAGCATGGTTAAACCCGTCAGAATCTTCGCCGGAATTAAAGTCAGAGAAAATATCCAAAAACATCTGTTTTTATAC
>CAZXTX010000032.1:0-11312 GCA_964643695.1 uncultured Mariniphaga sp.
GGATAATTTGTTGCATCATGGCCGTTTATTTCTGTTGTAAAAACACGGTGACGCGGATAGGAAAGCCTCAGTGCAGGATTGGCAAGCAAACTGAAACTCCTTTTATTAATAGTGTTTATCGTATTTATTTTTGCGAGACGCATTATATCGCCCATTCTGTAATTTTCTCCATCGCCGTTCTTTTGAAACACATATGTATAAAAGCTTTTGCTCAGCAAATAATTTGAATATGCAAAAACAAGCCTTGTTGTTGAAAACAAACCTATTGCACCACCCGACGAATTAAAAAGTGCATATTCCCCGGCAGAAGTGTCATCATCATCAAAACGGCTGAATTCGCAGGTTGCAGTTACGAAAATAAAAAGCCTGTTTTTGTTTGACCATGAATTTATATGACTTATTTCCAGCACCCTTTCATCAGCCAAAAACCTTTCATTGGCATGCCCCACATAATTCAGAATAAGTGCACCTTCCTTCACCCTGCTGTTAATTGCTTCGGTAACTTCCGGGTATCTTTCACCACCGGGCCCAGTTATCTGCTGATAAGCATCCAAATAAATTTTATTTGTAATAAACTCACCATGGTTGTCATTAAGATAATCGGCAAGTTTTTCCGAATCGGTCATGTGCAGGCTGTTATCTTCATCATCGGCGATAAAACTTACAATATTGCGCCAGCTCCCCAAAGCCTGCAAAGTGTGATAATCCTTTGTTTTTCTCACAACAGTTTCAGCTTCTGCAACAGTTGAAGCAGGAATTCTGCCTATTCCCAAATCAATTGCACCGTTATAAACACTTTCGCCCTCATCTAATATTACAAAATAATCATCGGTAACAAATGAACTGACCGGCTCAAGTGAATTATCCGACTGAAACGTCGGTATAAATGAAGCAGTCGATTTTATTATTCCCTTGTTGTCATAACTTCCGTCACCCAAAAGCAGCACGTATTTTAAACCGTTATCCCTGTCATAAAACATTTTTATGAAGTTTCTGATTCCGGTGGCATCTTTATTTCCCGAACTAAATTCGTTATAAACTTTATTAACCAGCACAACCTCTGTTTTCATACCGTCCTGCTCCCTGTGAAAATCAGCTAATTCATTAGCCTGAGCAAGAAAAGCAGAATGGGTGATTATCAGAAACTCAGGTGTTGACAAACCATGCAGATTCTGATTTTCCACCTCCCCTGCCAAAACCGGTTCCGGGAAACTGCCATTCGGGCTAAACACTGCATATTCACGCAGGATATCAGTCGGCCTTTTTATCTTCGCCAGATTTCCCTCGCGCCTTACCGGAATTTCCCGGACATTAAATATATCGGTAACATCCCATACCTTTAAATCAGATGATTTAGTTTCAATGGTAAAATCCGAAATATTGCTGTTCCCGACAGAATTTTTATCGCGAAAAAAAAGAATCTCGTTACTGAAACTTAATTTCCTCAGGTAGTTTACCTCAACAAAATTGAGCCAGGCTTCAGCTGAAGTTTCATGGCCTGAATAGATAAGTTTTAAATCAATGTTTTCATCAGATGCAGAATGATTATACCTTACACTTCGCGAATCGGCAAAAACTCCGGTACCGCTCGATTTATTTACACTTGAAAAGTCAATCCTTCCAAGGTTTGCGTTTCCGGCGGAAACCTGCATTGCAGAAGCTGATGAAGAGCGGCCGGCAGCATTTATTCTGATATTTACTTCAGATGAACTTACCAGACCCTCCAGCTTAAACTTATAGTTTTTATTGGTTCCATGAATAAACTTATCGCTATACCACTGTTTACCTGATTTTATCAGATTATACTTTTCATCTTTTAACAGCTGAAAATCAGTAAATACAGAAACCGTATGTGTGGCAGCTTCCGAAATTTCAGGCTGAAGCTGAATATTTTTGGCAGACTCACCGCTTTCACTCAGAAAAAAATGCCCGTTCCGGATATATGGATTTAATATGTGTTCAAAATAATTTCCGGAAGCAACCGGACTCCACTCAATCACCCCAGGTGAATAAAAAAACAAACAATCTGTTCCGTTATTTTTTCCGTGCCATACTGCAACCTGAGGCAAATCATCATAAATTATATTTCCGGGATCTTCCGGAAGAATTTTTCCCCCGCCACCAAACACCTTAACCTGCGACGGATTTGAAAAGCCATATTCGGTAAGCACGGAATATGGTATTTTGTAAATTCCTTTTTCAGATGTGCTGATTTTTACCCATTTACCTTCTTTCAGCAAAGATTCTGTTTTCCACTGAAATGCCGGTGCCTGTGCAGATTTTAAACCTGCCTGTCCCGGTGTTTGTCTCAGCCCGAAGCGTTTCAACAAAAAAATGTTGTCGTCTTTTCTGATAACGGCGGGAATCTGTAACTCAAGCCATCTTTTATTTCCCGATTTTAAAACAGTTTGTTTCAGCTCTGCCTCTTCCGGAATTTCAGAAATAAAATCCTCTGATTTTTCAAAATAAATTTGTTCAAATTCGGGATTTTCAATTATGAAATTGAATTTCTGATCAGGATGTTCCAGTTCAATATTTTTAAAATAAATCGGAACCTGAGAACCGGGCTGGGCATATCCTGCCCCCTGAAAAGTATATCCCAGTTTGTTGCCGGAAAGTTCTGAAACCTGCCAATCAATGGAAATTATTTCCTTTCTTGTGTCAGAAGGAGTAAATCCGGTTAATAAAATTAAAAAAAGGATAATATATTTGTTCATACACAGTCCGAACCGTTAATACATTTAAACGTTTGCTGAAAATAATTATTGCAAGGGTATTCTATTACAATAAAACGATTATTTTTGTCAGTTATTTATTAAAAATAACAACAGCTTTACAAGGCATTTAAAAATATCGCACTGTCAGACAATAATAATTCAACAAATCAGTTATATTTGTGATAATTCAAAAAATGAAAAACTCTAATTTAATGAAACTAAGAACATTATTCTTAATGGTTTTGGTCGCATTGATATCCGGATGCGGACTTTTCGGTAAGGGCGGAAAGAGTCAGTCTTCACGTACCACCGGCTGGAAATATAATGATGAAGAAACCGGAAATATCCCCTATCTGTCGGGTTATGACCAAAATGCCGGCCCCGGGCTGGTATTTATTCAGGGCGGAACTTTCACAATGGGACGGGTAGAAGAAGATGTAATGTACCAATGGGACAATCATCCCCGGAGAGTTACAGTTGCTTCATTCTACATGGATGAAACCGAAGTTTCAAATCAGGATTACCGTGAATATGTTTACTGGATCAGCCGTGTATATCCTCAGGACAGGCAAAAACTTTATTCGGCACTGCCCGACACAACTTTGTGGAGAAGTGAACTGGCTTACAATGAACCATACGTAAATAATTATTTCAGGCATCCGGCATATACCGATTATCCGGTGGTTGGCGTAACGTGGGAGCAGGCAAATGCATACTGCCAGTGGCGAACCGACAGGGTTAACGAGCAGTTGCTTGTTTCAAAGGGAGTTCTTCAGCATGACAATGCCCAGTCGGGTGAAAATGTTTTTACAACCGACACATATCTAACCGGAATGTATGACGGATCTGCCGGCAGAAGGCCTCAGCAAAATCCTGACGGCTCCAACCGCAGGGTACGCTGGGAAGACGGACTGATGCTGCCTAATTACAGACTGCCCACCGAGGCGGAATGGGAATATGCAGCATACGGACTGATTGGAAATACTGACGGAGAGCTTTTAACCGACCGGAAAATTTATCCGTGGAATGGTGCTTATCTCAGAAAAGATACCAGAAAAGGAAAAGGACAAATGAAAGCAAACTTTGTAAGAGGGCGCGGTGACCTTATGGGTATGGCCGGTGCACTTAACGATAATGCCGACATTACAGCTCCGGTATTTTCATATGAACCCAACGATTACGGACTCTATTGTATGGCAGGAAATGTGAATGAATGGGTGGCCGATGTTTACCGTCCGCTTTCATTTCTTGATGTTGAGGAGTTTCAGCCGTTCAGGGGAACCGTGGTAACTGAATACCGCAGAGGGCAAAACGGAGAGTATTTCAGGGATCAGTACGGAAACCTTGTTAAAGATACAATTGCCGATTACAGGAACTTCCGTGACGGACACGTAAACTCGCAACTGTTGGAAACAGAAGACTGGAATGCAGCCGAAAACCGTACAACTCAGGATATGTACATTCAGGACGACAGGCCGGGATATTTCTCTTCTCTTATAACTGATGAAGTCAGAGTTTTCAAGGGAGGCTCATGGAAAGACCGTCCGTACTGGCTGATTCCCGGAACAAGAAGATACCTGGAACAAAGCAGGGCACAGAATGACCTTGGATTCAGATGTGCAATGACTCGCGTGGGAAGCCCGGAAGGATTTTAAAATGAATAGTTTAATTACAACTCAGCCTCATTTGCAAAAATGTAAATGAGGCTTTTTTATATTCATAAATGACTGTTTCTGAAATTTATAATATTTATAAAAAACATCCGAATGTAGTTACCGACAGCCGGACAATTGAAGAAGGATGCCTCTTCTTTGCCTTAAAAGGCGAAAATTTTAATGGTAACAGATTTGCAGCCGAAGCCATTGAAAAAGGTGCAGCCTATGCTTTCATCGATGAATCTGAATATAAAGTTTCAGAAAAAATAATTTCGGTTAATAATGTTCTTGAAACTCTGCAGGAACTTGCCGGACATCACAGGCAAAAGTTAAATATTCCTGTTATCGGCATTACCGGCTCCAACGGAAAAACCACAACAAAAGAGCTTATTGCTGCCGTATTGGGCATGAAGTACAATGTATCATTTACACAGGGTAATCTGAACAACCACATCGGGGTTCCGCTTACACTGCTTAAAATTAATGACAAAACAGAAATAGCCGTTGTGGAAATGGGAGCTAATCATCAGGGAGAAATAAGTAAACTCTGCTCAATTGCCGATCCTGATTACGGAATTATCACAAATACAGGGCGTGCACATCTGGAGGGATTTGGCGATTATGAAACGGTAATTAAAACAAAGGCAGAACTGTATTCTCACCTGAAAAGCAGAAACGGCACAATTTTTTACAACTTTGACAATCCGGTTTTAAAAGAATTAGCCGGAGATTATTCGAAAACAATACAATACGGAAAAACCGGCAGCGGGATTAACGGCGAACCTATTTCCTCATCACCTTATATAAATGTAAAGGTCAGTTTTCCGAATGAAACGCTGCTTATAAAAACACAACTTACCGGCAACTATAATTTTGAAAACATTATGGCTGCCGTTTGCATTGGATATAACTTTGAAATTACTCCTTCACAAATTCAGGAAGCCGTAAAAAACTATTTACCCCAAAACAACCGTTCACAACTTATTGAAAGAAACAATCTGAAAATTATTATGGATGCCTATAATGCAAATCCTGCCAGCATGAAAGCTTCCATTGACAGTTTTGCCAGCAGTTTCGGTTCACCGCGCTATCTGATACTGGGAGATATGCTTGAACTGGGAAAACAATCTTTAAACGAACACCATTTAATATTGGAGCAAACAAAAAAACACCTTTTTGAAGCGGTGTTTCTTGCAGGGCCGGTTTTTAAAGAAGCAGCCCTGAAATACAATTATCAGGCTTTCTCAAATACAGCCGGACTATGTGAGTATTTGTCACTAAACCCGATTAAATCAGGAAGTGTGCTTATAAAAGGCTCACGCGGCATAAGCCTCGAAAAAGTATTGGATTTTCTTTAATTTACCAATGGCTTTTCAACTTTTAAAACATCAGAAATTGCCTGTTCAAAAGTAGCCTTGGGCAGTGCACCCATTGCCATTTGCGGCTGTCCGTCAACAGGCACGAAAAGAAGTGAAGGAATACTCTGAATACCAAACATTCCGGCTAATTCCTGTTCATTTTCTGTATTAATTTTATAAATTACAAGTTTATCGCCATACTCTTTCTGAAGTTCTTCAAGAATAGGTGCAACCATTCTGCACGGTGCACACCAGTCAGCATAAAAGTCAATTAAACAAGGTACTTTACCTTCATATTTCCAATCTTTGCTTGCTTCAAAATTAAAGACCTTCTCTTTAAATGTTTCTTTGGTCAAATGTTCCAACATGCTATTCAAATTTAAAAATTCATATATCTAAAAGTATTGATATTCCATTTACAAAGGTAATACCATTTCAGTTTGATTTATATAGTGAAGCTGTTTTAATGCAAATAATTGTAATTTTGTCACAGTTTTTTCAAAAACTGTCATGACTTTTACTTTTATTATCTATTGTGTCAGATGAACAGCGTATTTCTTAAACATAAAATATTTAAAATCATTTCTGAAACAGCTGAAGAGATGAATCTTGAGACCTATGTTACAGGTGGTTTTGTGAGGGATTTGCTGTTAAACAGGCCTTCTGACGACATTGATATTGTTACCATAGGCAGCGGAATCGAACTTGCAGAAAATGTTTCCGAAAAATTAAAGCCCCGCCCTAAAGTATCGGTTTTCAAAAATTATGGAACAGCACATTTCAAATACCGGCAATTTGAAGTTGAATTTGTTGGTGCCCGAAAAGAATCATACAGAAGTGATTCGCGAAATCCTGATGTTCAAAACGGAACTCTCGATGATGACCAGAAACGGCGTGATTTTACAATAAATGCTTTCGCTCTCAGTCTTAATAAGGATAACTTTGGAGAGCTGATTGACCCGTTTAATGGTTTAAATGATCTGGAAAATAAAATTATCCGAACCCCGCTTGACCCGGGAATCACATTTTCGGATGACCCGTTACGAATGATGCGTGCAATCCGTTTTTCAACACAACTCAATTTTATAATCGAAACAAAAACATTTCAGGCAATTTCAGATAACCGCGAACGTATAAAAATCGTATCGGGCGAAAGGATTTCTGATGAATTGAACAAGATAATAATGGCTAAAAAACCTTCTACAGGCTTTAAGTTACTTGAAGAAACAGGACTTTTGGCAATTATCCTTCCCGAACTTCAAAAAATGAAAGGTATTGATGTTGTTAACGGAACCGGTCATAAAGACAATTTCTATCATACTCTTGAGGTGTTGGACAGGATTGCTCCAAATACCAAAAATTTGTGGCTGCGCTGGGCTGCTTTACTCCATGACATTGGAAAACCTGCCACTAAAAAGTTTATTAAAGAGCAGGGCTGGACATTTCATGCACACAATTTTGTAGGAGCCAAAATGATTCCTAAAATTTTCAAAAATTTAAAACTGCCTTTAAACGAAAAAATGAAATATGTTCAGAAGCTGGTTTTACTTCACATGCGCCCAATAGTACTTTCGGAAGATGAGGTGACCGATTCTGCAATACGGCGGTTACTGTTTGATGCCGGTGATGAAACTGATGATTTAATGACATTGTGCGAAGCCGACATAACTTCAAAAAATCCGGAGAAGGTTCGGCGTTACATGAAAAACTTTGAAACAGTCAGACAAAAGCTTAAAGATATTGAAGAGAAGGATGCAGTCAGAAATTTCCAGCCTCCTGTTCAAGGTGAGCTGATAATGAAAAAATTTGGCCTCAGTCCGTGCCGCGAAGTAGGCATTATAAAAAATGCAATTAAAGATGCCATACTCGATGGCGAAATAAAAAATGACTATACCGAGGCATATAACTTTATGCTGAAAAAGGCTGAAGAACTGGGCCTTACTCCTATTAATTAGCGGTTAATTCCAATTTTCAGGATTACCGGCAAATGATCGCTGAAACCACCGTTATATTTAAATCCGGTATAAGTTCTATTTGGTTTTATTCCGCCGTATCTCTCATCTTTTTCAAACAGAAAATCATGCTTTATAATTTGTGCCCATCCGGGCATGGTATAAAGTCTTTCATTTTGATTCAGCAAATTACCGGTAACCATTATCTGGTCAAAAACAGACCATTGCGTCTGAAACTTCAGTGTTCCGGGTTCTTTGTTCAGCCAGCTGTATGAAAGATTAAAAATCTTATTGGCTGGAAATGATGAATCCCAATCTGCTGTTTTATGCGCCCCAAGATGAATTAAAACACTTTCATCGTCAGGCTGGTCATTAAAATCACCCATAATTATAATTTTAGGATTCCGGTGAATTTCCTGAAGAAATGTAATCTCTGCCTTCAGTGTTTTTGCAGCCAGCTTTCGGAGCGACTCACTTTCAAGCAACCCCGAATATCTTGACGGCCAGTGATTGACAAAAATATGAACTGTATCGGTTTCTGCCAGAATTCCGGATACATAAAGAATTTCCCTTGTGTTCAGCACAGAATCATTTATAAGCTGTAACGGAATAAATTTGTATTCAAGTGGAAAAAAGAAATTTCGATTATATAAAAAAGCGACATCAATACCTCTCATATCAGGCGATTCTTTATGAACGACACTGTATGGAAAAGCTTTCAGGGGAGTTTCCTTTAAAAGTTTATCAAGCACAAACCTGTTTTCTATCTCACACAATCCGATAATTTCAGGAGGACTCCATTCGGCAGAGCTTAAAATCACCTTTGATACATCCTTTATCTTTTTAGAAAAGCGCTTATAGCTCCAGAAACGGCTTCCGCGTGGTGTAAATTCATCATCAAGAGTTTCCGGATTATCATAAATATCAAAAAGGTTTTCAACGTTATAAAACAGAAAATTTACCTCACTGATATTTTGTTGTGAAAAAGCAAAAGCGGAAACGAAGATGAACAAAAAAAGCAGTAGAATTTTATTCTTTTTCTTTCTTTTCAATTCGTTCATAAGCACCAAGATCAGGTCCTGCATCGGAAAGACGGTCTTTATTCATTAAATCCATGGGGAACAGTTTGGCAAAATCGACACTTCCTATATCCTTTGCAGGCGATAGTGTATCCAGTGAATAATTATAATTTTTGTAAGGATCAACAAACAGGGGATTATACTCTTCACCTTTCCAAACATTTCTGTAATGGTTCTTATCGGTTGTTTTAAAGGTATCAGGTACCTGAATTATACAGTGATCAAAGAAATAATTGAACTCTTTTTCCTCATTTTTGCCAAGTTCTATTTCTATCGGGTTATTTCCGTATATAATACTGTTTCCGAAAAATGCTTTTTCAAGGTCGCCGGTATGTGTAACTTCCGTACCGTCATCCTTTTTTATTATAAGCGCGTTTGAAAGTACCAGCGATGATGATTTTCTGACTTTGGAAGTATATCCGCCCCAGTAATTGGCAATTGTTGTGTGATAAAACTCGTATTCACCCCCCACAAGAAGTGCTGCCGCATAAAATCCGCAATTCGCAATAACATTGTTATATCCGGTTATTTTTGATTTCATGGCAAACAAACCGGCATAAGCCATATTCTCAATTCTTGAATTGGAAAGTTTCAGCGAAGCATAACCATCATCTTCAATTGTTCCTGCCTGAAGTCCGATATTCGCATTTTTAATAGTGGTATAATTAAAAACATTATCGTGGCTGCCCGAAAAGAGAATAATACCGTTCCACTGGTCAGGTATGTTTTTATATGTGTCTTCAAGCCTGTCCGCAGAAAAAAGTATCGGATTCTGAAAAGTTCCTCCGGCATTTATAGTTCCACGCACATAGAGACCTGCATCTTTATGGAAATAAATTCGTGCACCGGGTTCAATTGTTAAAACGGAGGTACTGTCAACATAGGCATAGTCATACACCAGATAAGGTTTATCGGCAGTCCAGGTAGTTGTGCCAACATTTTCACTTTTAATCAGTTCAAAATCCTGACCATAGGCAATCAGCTTAATATTCTGCCTGTTGGCATTAGTTGTAAATTCAATGGAATCCTTAACCACCATAGGCAAGTTCTGGCCGTTTGGGTCAATTGTAACCTCAACAAAAATAAAAATACTGTCACGTGCCGGAACTTCCACTTCATAAACTTCATTACCCGATTCGCCGTTAACATTTATTCTGAAATTGGAAAACTCACCTCCGGCAACACGAATTCGAGAAATAAGAATATTTTCGTTATAAGGATTGTATATTTTTAAATTTTGGGTTGTTGAACCGATAGTGGTAAAGATTGTATCAAACATGACAGTATCGGCAGAGAAGCGAAGCTGTGCATCAGGAGAATTTATATAGCCTTCATCTTCACATGAAAACAAAAATATAACCACTAAGGTCGTTATTAATATTTGAAGCAAATACCTTATCAATTCAAAAAAATTTATTCCCGTGACGGTTCAAACGAAATCTTTTTCACAAATATAATAAATCAATTTACAAAATTTAACATTTATTTGCAACTATTTAATATTTATTGTGCCTTTTTCAGAGGCAAGCCACAATCCAATCCATGTTATCAGCCCGTTAACTATTAAAAGTTCAAATCCGAATTTGTATCCGTTAAAAAGATATTCTGAATTAGCTGATAAAAAGTAACAAATAACCGGTGAAATTACAGCAATGTACGGAACCAGCCTGTCTTTCACCTTTCTTTTTGTGTAAATACCAAAAATAAACAATCCCAGTATCGGCCCATAAGTATATCCCGCCACGGTAAATACAGCAATAACTACACTTTCATTGCTTATAGCCTTAAAAATCAGAATTACAACTGCAAGCAAAACTGAAAATGCAATATGGGTACGTTGTTTCAACCGCTTCTTTTTCTCTTCTTCATATTTGCCGATATTTAAAAAATCCACACTAAAAGAAGTGGTAAGAGCGGTTAATGCAGAGTCGGCACTGGAATACGCGGCAGCAATAATACCAAGCAAAAAGGCAATTCCCACAGCCGGAGAGAGATAATTAAGAGCAATTAAAGGATATAAATCATCTGTTTTTTCAGGAATGGGAATTCCTTTTTCAGCGGCAAAAATATAGAGTAACGAACCTAAACAAAGAAATAAAAAGACCGAAACCAGAAAAGAAAGACTGAAAACAATCATATTTTTCTGAGCCTCTTTCTTGTTTTTGCAGGTAAGGTTCTTTTGCATCATATCCTGATCCATTCCAAACATTACGACTGTTATAAAAATTCCTGAAAAAAACTGCTTGAAGAAATTATTTCCGCTTCGCCAGTCCCAAAAGAAAATTTCTGAAGTGGGTTCGGCAGAAATACGTTCAGCCATGGTAAACAAATCAAAACCAAGCGTTTTACTTACCGAAATAATTGTAAAAATTACGGCACTCAGCAAAAAAAGCGTTTGAAGCGTATCTGTCCATACAATTGTTTTTATTCCTCCCCTGAAAGTGTAAACCCATATAAGCCCGACCGTTATAATTACCGTAACAGAAAACGGCACATTAAACAGATCAAAAAACGCAATCTGCAGAACCATTGCCGCTAAGTAAAGCCTGAA
>CAZXTX010000032.1:11412-15007 GCA_964643695.1 uncultured Mariniphaga sp.
CCAATCATTCCAAAAGCAACAAGATACCACGGCGACTTCCGGTTTGCATTAAAAAATGTCTGTGTGTCGGCATCTCGCGACGTAAACCATGAAATTAAAAACAGGAGTGTAAAATAGCCCAGAATGAGGGCAAGAACTAAATACGGATTCATAATTATTCAAAATCAGGATATAATAAATACTTTTTTCTGAGCTGTTTATATTTTTCCAGTCCGGGTTGCCAGCTTTTTACAATTTCAGCTTCCGGCAATCCCTGTCTTATCTGTTTTATCAGTTCATCGGTACCGGCAAGGCGGTTCAGCCACGAATCACTTTTTAAAAACTCCTTCTCATTTTCATATTTATTGTAGAAATCCAGAAAAAACTTCAGTGTGAATGCAGGTATTTCTTCAAGTTCCCTCAAATCGATACCATAACAAACTTTGCCTTCGTTTAACGGATGAACGGCAGCAGTCGGAATGCTTCGCGGCGTGAAGCTGAAACTGCCAAGCTCAGGTTTTAATCCGCCTAAAACCTGAAAAGGAAAATCGGTGCCCCGCCCCACACTTACAGTGGTTGCCTCAAAAAAGCAAAGCGACGGATAAAGTCTTACAGACAGGTTATTGGGAAGATTTGGTGAGGGAGGTAGCGGTACTGAGTAAAAAGTATCGTGTGTATAGCCTGCAACCGTAATTACGGTTAGCTCACACCGAATTCCATTTTCAAGCCATTTTTCGCCGTTTATCATTTGTGCAAGTTCGCCAACCGTACATCCGTGCACCACAGGTATCGGGTGCATTCCCACAAAAGATTTGAATTGAGGCTTCAATATTGGTCCCGCAACATAATCGCCGTTGGGATTTGGCCTGTCCAACACAAGCAACGGTCTGTTGTTTTGAGCGCACGCCTCCATTACAAGGTGCAGGGTTGAAATATAGGTGTAAAATCTGCATCCCACATCCTGAATATCGAAAACAAGAATATCAACATCCGACAAATGTTCCGGCAACGGTTTCCGGTTTTCGCCATACAGCGATACAACCGGAACACCCGTTCTGCTGTCAACTCCGTCTTTTATTTCCTCGCCGGCAGATGCATCACCACGAAAACCGTGTTCCGGGGCAAATATTTTCACCACCTCTACACTGTTTTGCCGCAAAAAATCAATCAGATGCACTTCTCCCACCGTTGAGGTGTGGTTTACAACCAAACCAACTTTTTTATTCTGCAAAATATCAATGTATTTCTCCGGCTGTCCGGCACCGGTTTTTAATCCGGCTGTTGGTTTTGCAGAACATGATAAAGTAAAAAGTCCTGCAAAGAAGAAAACAATTAATTTGTGCATGGTTTTTCTTTTTCAATTTTGCCTTAAAAATATCATTTGAAAATTCAAAAACCTAAGAATTAAAAAATAGTTAACAATAATTATTAACTTTTGATAATTTGAAGGCTTATTTTGCAGATAAAAATCCAGCCGGCACAGGTCAGTTCCCTTTTGGTTTATTGCCTCTCCTTTTTTTACTGATATTTCTGCTGAACTTTTTGCGGTACTGTTTTCTTTTTGCCGCAGTTACTTTCCATTCGGGTGCTTTTCCCAGATGCTGTGGCAGTGACAGTTTAATCACTTCCCTCTCAATAAGCTTCTCAATTTCATGAAACTTACCCATCTCTTTTTCATTTACGAGAGTGAGTGCCACACCGGTTGCATCGGCACGGGCGGTACGCCCAACACGGTGCACGTAATCCTCGGCATCATGCGGAACATCAAAGTTTATTATCAGGTTAATTTCTTTAATGTCAATTCCGCGGCTCAGCACATCGGTTGCAACTAAAATCCGCGTGCGGCGTGCCTTAAATCCCTGAAGCACCTTTTCGCGGTCAGTCTGTTCCAAATCGGATGAAATCGGCTCAACCGACATGTTATTCTTTTTCAGTGAACGTGCCAGTTCATTTACCTTCACCTTTGTTGAGCAAAAAATCAAAATACTGTTGTAATCAGGTTTGTCGGCAATAAGATGGTTTATCAAAGCAATTTTCTGATTGTCGTAACATAAATAAGCAGCCTGCAAAACACCCTCTGCCGGCTTTGAAATCGAAATATTTATCTCTTTCGGGTTAATCAGGATTTTTGAAGCAAGCGACCTTATTTTTGGTGCCATGGTGGCACTGAACATCAGTGTTTGTCTCTCAACAGGCAGAAATGAAACAATCTTCATTATATCATCATGAAAACCAATGTCGAGCATCCGGTCAGCCTCATCTAATATCAGGTGTTTAATATTGTCAAACTTTACATACCCCAGATTTAAGTGCGCTATAAGTTTTCCGGGTGTGGCAATTACAATATCGGCACCCTGAGTAAGTGCTGTTTTTTGCTGCCCCCAGTCATCGCCGTCGCTACCGCCATAAATTGCTATTGAATGAATGCCGAGTCCGTATGAAATACCCTGAACCTGCTGGTCAATCTGCATTGCAAGCTCACGGGTGGGTACAAGAATAAGTGTTGTGGTTTGTCCCGGTTCATAATCCATAATTAAATCCAAAACGGGAATAACAAATGCTGCAGTTTTTCCGGTACCGGTTTGTGCACAGGCAATTAAGTCATTACCTGCTATTATTTCAGGAATTGCCTGTTCCTGAATGGGGGTTGCAGTTTCAAACCCCATATATGATATGGCATTAAGTATATCTTCGTGTACTTCTAATTCAGAAAATTTCATCTAATTCATCTTTTTTTATACAATTCTGTTCAGGAATGTATTAACATATTCAGTTACAAAGAAAAGCATTTTTTACTTCTCTATCCGAACTCTTGCATCCACAGCAAGGATTACTTTTTTATTTCCCATCAGCGGATTAATGTCAAACTCCTTAATTTCGGTTGCATGCCGCAGCATAACCGAGAATCTGACAATAATTTTTTCAAAAAGTGCAATATCAATCCCTTCCTGTTTCCGGTAGCCTTTCAGTATTTTATATGATTTCAGCTGCCTCAGCATTGATTTTGCCTCTTTTCGTGAAAGCGGTGCCAGGCCCGAAGCAACATCCTTCAAAACTTCAACATGAATACCTCCAAGTCCGCAAACCACAACATGTCCGTAATCCTGTTCGTAAACAGCACCAATAGAAAGTTCAGTTCCGGCAGCCATCTGTGCAACCAAAACACCGGTGGAACCATCAATTTCATTCAGGCGAACATAAGCCTCACGCACCTCTTCTTCATTTTTAATATTCAAAATAACACCGCCCATTTCGGTTTTATGTATCAGGCCAACAGCCTTCATCACCACCGGAAATCCTGTGTTTAAAGCTGCCAAAACAGCTTCTTCGGCAGATTTCACAACAGTTTCCTTTACCCTTGGAATACCTGCCGCATCAAATAATTTGTGGACAACTTCGGGCGGCTGAAACCCGTTCCGGGCATTTTCCACAGCAGCTCTTACAGCCTTTATATCAACCAACTTTCTGTAAATTTCCGCAGGTGCCGGCGGCGGAGTATTATAAACTTTTGAAAGAGCACGCCCGAGCAAAACTTCATCCGGAAAATTAACATTACCGTGCGAAAGAAAATAGGAATTATCCTCCTCAACATTAGTAAGTGAAGGCAAAATCGGGT
>CAZXTX010000033.1:0-2348 GCA_964643695.1 uncultured Mariniphaga sp.
CTGGCGCGTTTTTTATCGGTTTTAAGCATCAGCTCTTTTGCTTTTTTCTCATTAAGCTCACGTCGCTTCATGATTCTCTGTATCCGGTCAGCTCTATTGGCTGTAATAAATACATTGAGCGAACAGGTATGGTTGCGCAAAATATAGTCGGCACAGCGGCCCACAAATACGGCAGAATGCTTCCTGCTCAAATCTAATATCACATCGCTCTGTATTTTAAAGAGCAGGTCATTGCCTAAATAGCTGTCAACAAAGCTGTCGCCAAAGAGCGAAGTTTTCAATCCGATATTACCTCCGGTAAATGGAAGATGCGTCTTTTCATCAGCCTTTTCAAAAAAACTGCTGGCCAGTCCGCTCTCTTCCGAGGCTATTCTAAGCAGCTCTTTGTCATAAAACTTTATGTCTAATCTCCTGGCTAATTCGGCACCAATATCTCTGCCGCCGCTGCCTAATTGTCGTCCGATGTTGATTGCAAAATATTTGTTTTCCATAGTTTAATTGCCCCTCAGCAGGGAACTGAATATTTGCTTATGATACATTCTATCTTTTTACCGTCAGATTATTTTACTATACAAAAATACAAAACTCAAATGCAATTTCCATTATGCATTGCCGGGATTTTTGAATTGTTTAAACTGCCTCAACAGTAGTATCAATGCGATAAAGCTGGATATAAAGTCAGCTATAGGCATACTGAACCATACGCCGTTTATACCCCAGAAGCGGGGTAAAATAAGCAGCAATGGCAACAGAAAAAGTAACTGGCGGCTGAGCGACAGAAAAATTGCTTTTCCGGCCATGCCGATACTTTGAAAAAAATTAGACGTAACCATCTGAAAACCAATAATAGGAAAAGTCAGAAATACAATACGCATACCATTGACCGACAGATCGATAAGCTCCTGATCGGTGGTAAATACCGATGCCACAATCTGAGGAAAGAGTTGTCCGATAATAAAACCAAATATAGTAACTCCGGTAGCCCAGAAAATGGTTTTGCGCAGTACCTCGTTAACACGCAGGTACTGTTTGGCTCCAAAATTATAACCTGCAATCGGCTGCATTCCCTGATTAAAGCCCATCACCACCATCACAAACAAAAAGGCCACCCGGTTTACAATACCGTAAGCTCCCACCGCCAAATCGCCGCCTGTGCGCAGCAAACCCTGATTAATAATAATAACGATAACCGAGGCAGCCGCATTCATCATAAAGGGTGACAAACCAATAGAGAGGCTCTCTTTAGCTACTTTTTTGCGTATGCGAAAGGCATCTTTTTTAAAATGGATAAAGTTCTTTTTATCGCTGAAAAAGTAGATTTGCCAGGCAAGCATAATTACCTGTGAGCTTACCGTAGCGAGTGCGCTACCACGAATCCCCCATTTGAATCCAAAAATAAATAATGGATTGAGTATTAAGTTGATACCTACCGTAAGTAAAGTTGACATCATTGCCAAACGCGGATGACCCGCCGAACGCAGCATTGAGTTGAGTCCCATGTAAGTATGAGAAACAATATTGCCAAGTAAGATGATTTGCATAAAATTCCGCGCGTAAGGCATAGTTGTTTCACTCGCACCAAAAAAGAGTAGAATAGGATCTAATAAAATCAAGGAAATAATGGTGAAAATCGTACCAATCAGCACGTTAAGCGTAATAACATTACCCAGTATAATATTGCCCGACTCGTAGTCCTTTTGTCCGATACGGATAGAGAGAAGCGTAGCTGCACCGGCTCCGACCAGGGAGCCAAAAGCGGCTGCTAAGTTCATAAAGGGAAAGGTGATAGCCAAACCCGATATGGCAAGTGCCCCCACTCCATGCCCTATAAAAATACTGTCTGTAATATGGTAAAGTGAAGATGCTGTCATGGCGATAATCGCCGGCATGGCATACTGAAACAGCAATTTACTTATATTTTCGGTTCCTAATTCGGTGGGCTTACGCTTATCGCTCATACTCTGTCTTTCTCTTCAAATTGTGTTGCAAAATTACGAAAACTCCCATTATTTCAGGCTGTGCAAGCTCTATGATTACATTAGTTTAACGCTTAGATGTCTGACTTGCCGGTACGGCAAGGAGTTATTTTGTTTATCCAACAATAGTTTGAATTATGAAAAAACTCTAAAACTTAAGCTTTTCCGTTCTTTAATAATTACCTTTATAGCTAATTTTTGAAATTTCAAATGCAATAAATAGATGTACAACTTCAGATTTCATTTTCAATCTTTCTCCCTCTTTTTAATATTGATTTTCATGTTTGCTGCTGTTAATGCTCAACATATCGGTACCGAATACAGACTGAAAAAAGTCATTCCGGTTGAAGGCCGTCAGGGAATAGCAATTGA
>CAZXTX010000033.1:2448-14831 GCA_964643695.1 uncultured Mariniphaga sp.
TTAAGAAACATGGTCTGGCTTTCCGACTGGGTTGACAGTCGATATGTCTATTGTTACAGTCTTGAAACCGGAAAGTATTATACAAAAATGCAGTGCCGTCCCACCCCGTACTGGACTCAGGGAATTTTCATTGCGGACAACACCATGCTCTTCACCGCCGATGACGGCGAATCATCATTTCATATTGCAGACTGTATTTACAAGACTGATTTGAGTAATGTGCCATACAGCGGAATTAAAAACGGTGAAGCTGCCGGGGCAATTGCCGGGAAACTGGAACTTTTCCGCGAAATGACCGACTTCAGACGGGCCGGAGAGATTGAAGGCTTGTCGATTGACCCGGTAAATGACGATTTGGTTGTTCTCAATAACCGCGGGGTTAAGATTGTGATGGGAATGCCAAAAGGTGCGTTAACCGAGGAAGGTTACACTAAAGAAATTCACGAACTTTATATTTACGAGAAAATCAAATAATCGACAAATCTGATGTAAATCAGACAGAGTAAAGCCGTACAGATGCTGTTGTTATTTATGTTCCGAATATAATTGCCAATCCTGTTATTACAGCACCAAGTCCTCCGGCAAACCAGCCATATTTCTTCTTACTCTTTTTAACATATTGAACCTGAGGAGAAACAACTACTCCGGATAAATCAGATTTTGCAATTGCCAGTTTTTCTATTTTAAGTGATTTTCCTGCATTGTTCCCTTTTTGATTGAACTTTTGATAAGATGCAGAAACATATATTGAATCACTCTCAATGGATAAAAGTTCTTTAATTCTCAACATCAAAAATCCTGTTTCATTACTGTTTTTCAAACTTTGCCCGTGAGAAAAGCTCACTTTTTCCGGGTCTAAAATTTCTGATTGAGAAAAAGTTCTTAACTCTTCACCAATAAACAAATCAATCTGACGAGTTTTCAAATCAAGAAAAACATAGCGGGATTTATATTCGTCTGACAAAGAGTCAATCGGAATATATTCTCCTTTAAATCCAATTCCGGCAGACAATTCGGCACTAAAAAATAATATGCAAAAGAAAGTTACTAAGGTGGTTACTTTGTTCATTGCGATAACTCCACTCTTTATGAAAACATTCTTTTTACTCTCAGTTCAAAATCATCTCGGCGTACCCGGCAGTTTCTGTTTCCAGAACCTCATAAGCACGGGCAAATTCAAGAATATTGTCAATTACGTGGTCAGAAGGAGTAAATGGCGCATCAGGCATTTCTTCAAGTCCGTTTTTAAAAGATTGCTGAATAATTACAGAATCTCTTTTTGAACGATAACTAAATTTTTTAACAATAAATAATAAAGTAGAAATCTTTTTCATAGGCATTTTTAAATAAAACATCAATTCAAAAACGCCCTTACCTGCTATATTATTGTGTTAACAAAAGTTAAATACGGGTCAATTCAATATTTTTTTCTTTTATGATTTTTCTCAGGTTAATAAGTGCATAACGCATACGCCCCAATGCCGTGTTAATACTGACATCTGTCTGCTCCGCAATTTCCTTAAAACTCATATCCATATAGTGCCTCATATAAATAACCTGTTGCTGATCTTCCGGGAGCTCCTTTATCAAATCCTTTACCTGATTCAATATCTGACTATTAACCATTTCTTCTTCAATTGTACGATCAGAAAATTTACTTGAATTAAATAAATCCACTTCCAGACTGTCATTTGAAATGGTAGCCTGAAGTTTTTCTTTTCTGAAATGATCTATTATCAGATTATGGGAAATACGAAGCACCCATGAGACAAATTTTCCGTTCTCAACATATTTTCCCCTCTTAAGTGAGCGGATAACTTTAATAAAAGTTTCCTGAAAAATGTCTTCAGCTAATTCCTGATTTTTTACAATGAGCATTATATATGAAAAAATCCTGCTCTTGTGGCGGTGTATTAAAACTTCAAGTGATTTTTGATCGCCTTCGATAAAACGTTGAACGAGTTCATTGTCGTTCAGAGATTTTGTCATGAACATTACCTTCTATTTAATTGTAAACAAAAAGTAAATTTTTTCTATAGGCGACTATTTTTAAATAAAATAAAACTAATTAACTAATTTTACGCGGGTAAAAATGTGATATTTTAAGGAAATAAACAAGCATTTTCATCAATTTTACATATTTTTTTAAATATTAAATGCAAAATAGGATTAAAAACAGATATATTGAAATACACGGGGCAAGAGTACACAATCTTAAAAATATTAGTATTAACATTCCCCTGAACAATTTCATTGTTGTAACCGGAGTGTCGGGCTCAGGAAAATCGTCATTGGCTTTCGATACGCTTTTTGCCGAAGGACAACGCCGTTATGTAGAAAGTCTATCTTCGTATGCACGTCAATTTATGGGACGGATAAACAAACCTGAGACGGACTATATCAAAGGAATTCCGCCGGCTATTGCAATTGAACAAAAGGTAAATACCCGAAATCCCCGATCAACAGTCGGCACTTCAACCGAAATTTACGACTACATGAAACTGCTTTTTGCACGTGCCGGAAAAACAATCTCACCGGTTTCTGGGCAGGAGGTAAACCGTAACTCGGTAACCGATGTTGTAGATTATATGTTTGAGTTTTCTGAAAATACAAAGGCACTTATTCTCTCACCGCTGAGGCCGAAAAACGGACGCACACTTATTAATGAAGCCGAACTGCTGATGCAGCAGGGATTTTCGCGGATAGAGCAGAACAATAAAGTAATTCGAATAGACGAACTGATTAAATCGAAAAAGGATAACTTCTGCAATGGTGAATGCCATGTGGTGATTGACCGTGTTGAGGTAAAACCTGATCAGGATACAAAAAGCCGGATGGCCGATTCGGTGCAGACTGCTTTTTATGAAGGACAGGGAGAGTGTGTGATAAAAATTTTTGAAAACGACTCGGTTGTATCAAAACATTTTTCAAACAGATTTGAGGCCGACGGAATAGAATTTGAGGAACCAACGGTTCACACTTTCAGTTTTAACAATCCGGCAGGTGCATGTCCCACATGCGAAGGATACGGTAAAGTTATAGGTATTGATGAAGACCTTGTAATTCCTGACAAGTCCCTTTCTGTTTATCAGGATGCGGTTGCATGCTGGCGGGGTGAAAAAATGAGCAAATGGAAAGACCGTCTGATTTATTCTGCATCTCAGTTTGATTTTCCGATTCACAAACCGTTTTACGAACTCACCAAAGAGCAAAAACAGCTTTTATGGACGGGAAACCAGTATTTTAAAGGATTAGACCGTTTCTTCAAATATCTTGAAGAGAAAAGCTATAAAATTCAGTACCGTGTTATGCTGTCGCGTTACCGCGGAAAAACAATCTGCCACGAATGTATGGGCACCCGACTGAAAAAGGAAGCCGGCTATGTTAAAGTTGCCGGTAAATCAATTCAGGAACTTGTTTTAATGCCGGTTTCAGAACTAAAAACATTTTTTGAAAATATTGACCTCAACAGACATGATGCTGAAATTGCAAAACGAATCCTGATTGAAATTAACAACCGCCTCAGTTTTTTATGTGATGTCGGACTGGGTTACCTTACACTCAACAGGCTTTCTTCAACTCTTTCAGGAGGCGAATCGCAGCGGATAAATCTCGCCACATCATTGGGAAGCAGTCTGGTAGGCTCGCTATACATTCTTGACGAACCCAGCATCGGGCTTCATTCACGCGATACCCAAAAGCTGATAAACGTATTGATAAAGCTGCAAAAAACAGGAAATACAGTGCTTGTGGTGGAACATGATGAAGAGATTATCCGTGCTGCCGAACAGATAATTGACATCGGCCCGCTGGCCGGACAGCATGGCGGCGAGATTGTTTTTCAGGGAACACACGAAGATCTGGAAAATAAAGCCGACACACTTACCACAAAATACCTTACAGGGAAAAAACAGATAAAACTGCCAGATTACCGCCGTAAATGGAACAATTATATTGAAATTACCGGTGCTCGCGAAAACAATCTGAAAAATATAAACGTAAAATTTCCACTGAATACCATTACTGTCGTAACCGGTGTGTCGGGTTCGGGAAAGTCATCGCTGGTATCAAAAATTTTGTATCCGGCACTGATTAAAATACTTGGCAGCTATGGTGACAAAACCGGAAAGCATGATGCGCTTAAAGGAGATTACAAACTGCTGACGGCAGTTGAATTCATCGACCAGAATCCAATCGGAAAATCATCCCGTTCAAATCCGGTAACTTATCTGAAAGCCTATGATGAAATACGAAAACTCTATTCGGAACAGCAGGCATCAAAAATTCAGGGGCTGAAGCCTTCGCACTTCTCGTTTAACGTTGACGGCGGCAGATGTGATGAATGTCAGGGAGAAGGCACCATTAAAGTGGAAATGCAGTTTTTGGCCGATGTTTATCTTGTTTGTGAAAGCTGCGGCGGAAAGCGCTTCAAAGATGATATTCTTGAAGTTGAGTATAAAGGGAAAAATATTGACGACATTCTGAACATGACCGTTACCGAAGCAATTGATTTCTTTTCTGAGGATAAATCATCAACCGCAAAAAAGATTGTAAAACGCCTGACACCTTTGCAAAACGTGGGATTGGGATATATTAGGCTGGGACAGTCGTCAAGTACACTTTCGGGCGGTGAAAGCCAGCGGGTAAAACTTGCTTCGTTTCTGGCACAGGAAAAAGACTCCCCTACTCTTTTCATTTTTGACGAACCCACCACCGGACTTCATTTTCACGACATCAGCAAACTGCTTGACTCTTTTAACGCACTTGTTTCACGCGGACATTCAATAATTGTTATAGAACACAATCTGGAAATTATAAAATCTGCCGACTGGATTATAGACCTTGGCCCCGAGGGCGGCGACAAAGGCGGCAGCATCATTTTTGAAGGTACACCCGAAGAACTTGTAAAACAGAAAAACTCATATACGGGAGCTGCCCTTAAAGAAAAAATTGTAACTTTTAAAGAACAACATTAAAATTTTGAAATCATGGAAAAGAAATTAATTAAAAACATAAAACCACTCGGATTTATGTGGGAAACAAACGATCCGTTTTTATACTGTATTCATCACTCCGACCATTATCCCAAAGGAAATGACGAAATGGGCCCGGCAGCTTCACTTTCGGGCAGAAATATTGGTCAGGATTTTACAATAAAGGATGGCTGGCGCATGTATCATGGTGAAACTGTTCCGGGGTTTCCCGCACATCCGCACCGTGGTTTTGAAACAGTTACAATTGTACTGAACGGTTTTATTGACCATTCCGACTCACACGGTTCCGCCGGCAGATACGGAAACGGCGATGTGCAGTGGATGACTGCCGGTGCAGGACTTCAGCATGCCGAAATGTTTCCGTTGTTAAACCGCGATAAAGACAATCCGCTGGAGTTATTTCAACTTTGGCTGAACCTGCCGCGTGCCAAAAAGTTTGCAAAACCGTTTTACAAAATGCTGTGGGCTGAGAGTATCCCGAACATTACAAAAACTGATGAGAACGGAAAAAAATCTGACATAAAAGTAATTGCCGGCACTTTTGAAGATACTTCCGCACCTGCCCCCGCACCCGATTCATGGGCAGCAGACCCTGAAAACGAAGTGGGTATCTGGCTTATTAAAATGGAACCGGGTGCACAGTTAACTTTACCTGCCGCATCTTCCGAAGTAAACAGAACTCTCTACTTCTACAAAGGCAATGAAGTAAAAACAGCCGGAACCAACATCTCTGCCTATCATTCGGCAGATATAGATGCAGGAGAAATCACCAGCATCGAAAACGGAAATGAAGAGGCACTTTTGCTGCTGCTTCAGGGAATGCCGATTAACGAACCGGTGGTTCAGCACGGGCCGTTTGTAATGAACAGTGAAGCTGAAATACGCCAGGCTTTTAACGAATTCAGAATAAATCAGTTTGGCGGATGGCCATGGGACAGATATGATATTGTTCATCCGCGTGAAAAAGGAAGATTCGCAAAATATGCAGGCGAAGAGGAGGAAATTCCCGGATAAACAGTTTTGTTAAGTCGTTTTTTTAATTCATTGAAAATCATTTCCACATACGGATTCTTCATAAAGCAAAAAAGAGGAATCCGGTTTTTTACTGATATAAGAGGATTGATATGAGAACGAATATTTTTGCATCACTAATTCTTGTCTTCATTTTTAGTATCCGGTTTTTTCCTGCCGGTGCATGTACCAATTTCCTTGTAACCAAAGGTGCATCAGCCGACGGCTCAACAATGATAAGCTATGCTGCCGATTCACATATCCGCTACGGCGAGTTGTATTACAGTCCGGCAGCCAGTTGGCCCAAGGGAAGCATGGTTACAATTTACGACAGAAGTACTGCTAAACCATTAGGACAGATTCCGCAGGTGCCGTTCACATATCAGACAATCGGCTTTATGAATGAACACCAGCTAACAATAGGCGAATCGACATATGACGGGCGCAGTGAACTTGTTGACACAACCGGACTTATGGATTACGGTGCCCTGATGTTTCTGGCAGTTCAACGGGCAAAAACAGCACGTGAAGCGATAAAAGTTATTGCAGAGCTTATTGAAGAACACGGATATGCCAGCTCGGGAGAATCATTTTCAATCGGTGACCCCGATGAAGTATGGATTATGGAATTAATCGGCAAGGGAACCGATTTGCAGACTGACAAGAAAACCGGAAAAACATACAACAAAAATAAAGGTGCCGTATGGGTGGCAATCCGCATTCCCGACGGTTATGTATCCGCCCATGCCAATCATGCAAGAATAACCACTTTTCCGCATGAAGACGGAAAACGCAGTATCAGCAGCAAAAATCTTGATGAAATTTTTAATCCTGATGTTGAAGTGGCTTATGCTTCTGACGTAATAACCTTTGCACGTTCAAAAGGATATTTCAAAGGCAGTGATAAGGATTTCAGTTTCAGCGACGTTTATGCTCCGCTTGATTTTGATGCCGCACGTTTTTGCGAATTACGGGTATGGAGTATGTTTAATCATGTAGCAGACGGTATGAATGAATACTGGGATTACGCCACCGGCAAAAACCTGAAAGCCGGCCGTTTGCCACTTTTCATAAAACCTAAACATAAACTCACACCACAGGATTTAATGAGTTTCAAGCGCGATTACCTTCAGGGTACAGAGCTTGATATGTCGCAGGATGCAGGAGCCGGCCCGTTCGGGCTGCCCTACCGCTGGCGCGGACTTACATGGGAATATGAAGGGCAGGAATATTTTAACGAAAGAACCACCGTTACCCAGCAAACCGGATTTTCATTCATAGCACAAATGCGCAGCTGGCTGCCCGGCCCGATTGGCGGAATAAACTGGTTTGGAGTTGACGATGCCGGCACAACTGTTTATGTGCCTTTTTACTGCGGAATAAATGCCGTTCCCGAAACATGGGCCGAAGGATACGGCGATATTCTCGAATACAGGGATGATGCCGCATTCTGGGTTTTCAACCGCGTGGCACACTTTGCATATCTTTTCTACAACAGGGTAATGCCCGATATAACAAAAGTTCAAAGCGAACTGGAAAACAAATTTGCAAAATACACAAAGGTAGTTGATGCCGCCGCACTAATTCTCTGGGAAACCGACCCCGTATCGGTGCGCGAATTCCTTACAGATTTTTCGGTAAATATGGCTAATTACACCATAAAGCGGTGGAAAGAACTTGGCAACTTTTTGCTTGTAAAATACTTAGACGGCAATGTTAAACATGAAGAAAACGGCAAGTTTATCCGCAATGAATGGGGCTATCCAAAATCTCCGGTGTTTCCCGGATATTCCGACAAATGGAAGGAAAATGTGCTAAGAGACACCGGCGAACGATTTATATATCCTAAACCGGAATAAGCTCCGGTAATTTCCGCCATTCCCTTGTAAGCAGAATTGCCACAGCAGTTGCAGCCATGGTATCGGCAATCGGATAGGCAATCCACACCCCCGTAATTCCCCAGAATTCAGGCAAAATAAGAATCAAAGGAATAAGACCGATTACCTGTCTGAAAAGTGTGGCAAACATTGCAAGCTTTGCTTTGCCGATAGCCTGAAAAAAATGTGAGGCCACAATCTGGAAACCCACAACCGGCAATGCAAGAATAACAAGTCTCAGACCATGTACCGACAGATTGTATAATTCTCGGCTGTCAGTATTAAACAGCTTGACCAGAATACCCGGAATAGCTTCAATAAATACAAATGAAAAGATCGAAATAATTGTGGCAGCCACAAGCGAAATCCGTAATGTTTCCTTAACCCGGGAGATTGACTTTGCACCGTAATTAAATCCTATAATCGGCTGGGATGCCATATTCAGGGCAATAATTGTCATAATAACCAGTGAGGTTACCGAATTTACAATTCCCATGGCTCCCACAGCCAAATCGCCGCCATAAAAAATTAATTTTCGGTTTAAAAGCCCCTGCACCAGACTGTTGGCAATCTGCATCGCAAAAGGTGCCATTCCTATTCCAACAATCTCTTTTGTAATATCCATGTTTAATCGGATATTTTCGTTTCTCAGCTTAATTACCGATTTTTCACCCTTAAAATGAGAAAGTACCCACACCACAAGAACTATCATGCTGATTATGGTAGCATAAGCCGCACCCTTAACTCCCATTCCGAAACCAAAAATAAAAATCGGATCAAGAATGAGATTGGTTCCGGCACTAAGTATCATGGACATCATGGCAATACGTGCATTTCCTTCAGAACGGATAACATTATTCAACGAAAACCCTATTATATTCAAAGGTGTACCTGCCAGAATAATATTCAGATAGTCGTTGGCATACTGAAAAGTTTCTTCGGTAGAGCCGAAAGAACGTAAAATCGGTTCTTTCAATATATATACAATCACCATAATAATTACCGAAACTACCATCATGAGTGCAAAGCCTGTTCCCAAAGTCTGCTCGGCACGGTGCATGTCCTTACGCCCCATATTTATTGAAACAAAAACTCCGGTGCCTATTCCTATCAGCATTCCGAATGCCATCATTATAAGCATAACCGGAAAAATTACCGATATCCCCGACAATGCCTCGGCACCTACCCCCTGCCCGATAAAAATACGGTCAACAATATTGTAAAGTGCATTTACAAATACCCCCACAAAGGCCGGAACAAAGTATTTCAGCATCAGCCGGCCAATTTTGGCATCTCTTAATTCTTCAATGTTTTTCATGCGCTGCAAAGTTAACTATTTAAGGGCAAAATTGTTTTTGAACAACCCTTTCTCAATCCCTGTAAAAAATGTTTATTTTTGAAGTATTAATCAGAATTAATATGGAAATAGAAAATAGTTCCGAAAAAAAAAATAAAGAAAAGCTTTTTTCAAAAAACAGTGAATCAGTTATTTCAGCATTGAACAGATTAAAGGAAACCGGCAGGATTACTCATTTGCCCCTGCTTTTTGATTTACTTTATTCCAACCCGGAACCTCAGATTGAGAAAGAAATACTTTTCATTTTAAATAATCTGAAAATAAAGGAAGCAGTAGTTAAAATAATCGAAGCTATAGAAAATCCCGAATATTTATCAATAAGAAAAAAAATAATCTCATGCTCTGGCAAAACGGACTTGATTTTAAAAACCATCTGCCGTTATTTGCCGACCTGATGATTGAAGGTGACTGGGAAACAGCCTTTGAGGCCTTTACAGTTATCGAAAACATGGAAAACCTGCCGGAACAGAAGATTATTGATGTTGCAGCCGGTAAAATCAGGGAAGCTCTTAAAAGTGCAGATGACCAGAAAAAATATTTCTTAACGGAAAGCCTGAGTTTGATTAGTTAACTTTACATAAATTGTAAAAAGAAGTTTTGAAGCAAATTCTGAAAATATCATGTTTTGCAGCTTTGTTAATTATTTCGTACACAACAGATGCCCAGACAGAAACGGGATTGATTCCGTATTCCAACAAACTTCTGATTAATCCGTCGTATGCAGGAATTAACAAAGACACACATTTTTCAAGCACCCTTCAGTTCAATTCACAACCCGATAAAAACCTGAATAACCTTTGGGCAATAACTTACGACACTTGGTGGGAAAAGACTAAAAGCGGCTTTTCCATTCAGTTTTATCAGGGGCTTTACGGTGCAGATAACATTAACACAACCGGTGCAGGCTTTGCTTTTTCCAAACCTTATGAAATTTCAGAAAAATGGCAGCTAATTCCATCGGCTGGTTTTGGAAGCCACATTGCTTCAAAACAGTGGTTTACCCGGTTTATGGACAATCTTCTGCGAAATAACCGCAAAAATGAAAATTTACCTGAACAACAGTCTGTGAAATATTCGGTATTCCGCCCCACTGCCGGACTGTTGTTAAATTCAGAAATTGTCGAAATCGGACTTTCAGGTTATTACTCATTCTATTTCAATCATGCAGATGAAGAGCCGGCTTTTGAGAAAACTCCTTTCGTGCTTATACTGCATGCTGCAAAAAAGAAAAAAAGTCTTAAAAAAGGACTGATTTCAGAACCTTTGAAAACACATCCCGAAATAACCGTTATCTATTCTGAAGCCGCAATTTTGTCGGGAGCCGGGATCAGGTTCATTAATGTAAATTCTGAAATGGGATTATTTCTTCAAAGCAACTATACCGAAAATTATCATGGAATAATATGTCTGTTTGGAAGGAATTTTAATAATATCAGACTAAATCTTTCTGCAGGAAGCAGTTTTTCAGTTCCCCAAAAAAAAGCAGGTTTTTTTGGAGGTGTAGGCCTGGAATTTACAATTCCTTACACTCATATCGACAAATTAAAACCGTGGGTACCGGTTCAAAGTGCTTTTTAATTTTGTTTCTTTATCTTTAATCAAAATTTTTCGAATGCGTTTTCCGGCTGCTTTTTTCATATTAATCTTTGGATTTTTAAATCTTTCCGCACAGGATGCCGGTTTTTCACAATTCTTTGCCAATCCGCTTTATTTAAATCCCGCATTTGCCGGAACAACCGAATTGCCGCGTTTTACAACCAGCTACCGGAATCAGTGGCCCCGGATGGGAAATACATATACCACCTACTCGGTTTCATACGACAGTCACATAAAAAACAGCAGTGCCGGTCTGGGAGTACAAATTATGCACGACACAGAACTGAACGGTGTGGTAAACAGCAGTTCGGCTTCGGTAATATATTCTCACCATATAAAGCTCGGTTATGAAAGTTTTATGACATTAGGACTTCAAAGCAGCCTGTTTTTTAAACAGTTCAACCTTAAAAATCTGATTTTTCCCTCGGGAACCGACCAGTTAACCGGTGAAATTTATGAATATCTGCCCGCTCAATATTCCGGCGAGAAAAAACTCTACCCCGATTTTGCCGTTGGTGCCATGGGGCAACACGATGAATATTTCTGGGGAGTTTCGGTACATCACATAACCCGCCCCGATGAATCAATTATTAAAGGTGATCATAAGGGAAGAGTGCCTGTAAAAGCAACCGTTCATGCAGGAGCAAAACTTCACAGACTTCATTACGGTTTGCTTTCGCGAGCATTTACCCTTTCGCCAAATATACTTTATCAGCAGCAGGGCAGCTTTAAACAACTCAACTTTGGCGTTTATATGCTGGAAAAATCTTTTCAGATTGGCGGCTGGTACCGCAATAATTTAGATATCAGGCCTGATGCTCTTATCATTATGGCCGGCTTTGCCAAGGAAAAATTCCAGATAGGTTACAGTTTTGACATTACTCTGTCAAAAATGTCGAATTACAGCTACGGTTCACATGAAATATCTCTGATTTTATATCTGAAAAGAAAACAGGAAGCACCTGTACGGGATAAATTGTTAATCCCATCGATATAGTTTAATAAAAGCGACAAAAGAAATATACCAGCTATCAGGATTTTCATTCTTTTTCTGACTTTTCCTTTTTTTCCTCATTCAACTGCCATGGTACAACAAACCTTTCATGAGTAATTCTGTATCTGACAGTTCTGCGAAAATAAACCCTGTATGGCAGGTAATTTTCATAGTCACTCTGATATTTTTCAATTGTTGTCATACATTTATATACGGAAAAAAGAAAAAAATGTTATAAATCCGTATTTAATTTTAAAATATCAAAGTAACTGTTCCCTGCTGTTTATGTTTTTTTCCAAGAAAATCAAAATACTGAATAATCCACGGATAAACGCCGGCAGGAGCCATATTCCCGTTTTTCATGGTTCCGTCCCATCCTTTTTCAGAGTTGTCCGATTCAAAAATAACCTCACCCCACCTGTTGAAAATTAACATTTTATAACCTTCATTAACTATACCTTCGGCAAAAATTCTGAACTCCCTGTCTTCTTCTTTTTGTGCATTGGGTGAAAATGCCGTGGGCGGAAAAACCTTGTCAAATCCGACTGAAACAG
>CAZXTX010000034.1:0-3615 GCA_964643695.1 uncultured Mariniphaga sp.
ATAAATTCCGACTTTCAAACTTCACAGAAATACAATATTTTTAGAACTCAATTAAATTTACTGTTTTACCATTTATGAAAGTTATATATCTGCTCGTTTTTTTATTTTTTACCGAACTGATCAATGCTCAGACACCAATGATTGCAGCGCACAGATGCAAAGCTCCGTTCATACCGGAAAATACAATACGCGGAATTGAAAAACTTCTTCCACTCGATCTGGACTACCTTGAAATTGATGTTCGCACCAGTGCCGACGGCAAATTGGTAATTATGCATGACGGCAGTCTGAAAAGAATGACAAACAGTAAGGAAAATGTAAAAGACCTGACACTCGAACAGATGAAAAAACTGAAAATAACCGGAATGTTTAAAATCCGCTCGGGCAAGGATAAAATTCCCACTCTGCAGGAAGTTTGCAAAACAGTTGCTGACCGGAATAAAAATAATCCCGGCTTGCAGACTGCCCTTTATGTTGACTGCAAGGATGCAAATCCGGAAAAGCTGCTGAATATTCTTGATGAATACAATCTGTTAAAAACTGCCGTTTTTTATGGCAGGGATTCCTATTTGCTTGAATTGAGAGATATTTATTCAGAAGTAAAAATTATGCCTGCCCTGAGAGACACTTCGAAGTTGAAAGAAAAAGCAGAAAAACTGAAACCTTATGCTTTTGATATATCCTGCAATATACTGTCGGAACATCTCGTGAATGATATTCACTCAAAGAACATTAAGGTTTTTACAGATCTGTTTTTGCTGAATGACAGAAAACCGGTTTACATAAAGATGAAGAAAATAGGTGTTGATTTGATACAAACCGACCGTTCAAAAAGAGCATTAAAAGTTATAAGAAAACCCTCAAAAGAAAACTTATAAAAATCAGTATCCGAAATTTTAATATTGGTTACAACTGCTGAACGGTTTCAACCACCTCCTGCCCTTTTCTGACAGCTTCCAGATTAAGCGGAATGAGTTTATGATACCGTTCGGGCAAAGATTTTTCAAGTCCTTTCTTTACATTTTCAAGTTTTAAAACAGGTTTCACTTTCAGGAAACTGCCCAATACTATCATGTTAAAAACTCTGGGATTTCCAAGCTCGGCTGCAGCCCTGTTTCCCTCAACCTTAAAAATATTTATATCTTTTCGTGTAGGATGATTTGTTATTCCGTTTGGGTCGTAAATAAGTGTGCCGCCAGGCTTTACGGTTTTCTCAAATTTATCCATGCTCTGCTGGTTCAGAATAATGGCTGTGTCATATTCATGCAAAACCGGTGAACTTATGCGGTTATCGCTTAAAATGACGGTTACGTTTGCCGTACCTCCTCTCATTTCGGGGCCGTATGACGGGAACCAGGTTACCTCCTTATCCTCCATTATTCCGGAATAGGCTAAAATCTTTCCCATCGACAAAACACCCTGTCCGCCAAATCCTGCAATTATCATCTCTTCTGTCATTGTTCCGGCAATTTAATTTTTTACAATATTTTCACCTTTTTCGCTGTCTTTCAAATCACCAACAGGGTAATAAGGCAGCATATTGTCTGCCATCCAGTTGTTGGCCTGTAAAGGTGTAAATTTCCAGCCCGAATTACATGAAGCAACCACTTCAATAAACGATGTCCCCTTTTTATCCAGAACATTCTGAATTGCTTTTTTCAGTGCACGCTTACATTTTCGTACTGCGGGTGCCGTATGTACCGACTGTCTTGTAACATAGGAAGTTCCGGGCAGTTGTGCCACAAGATCAGTCATTTTAAGAGGATATCCATGCTGCTTGTTATCACGGCCAAGCGGTGTTGTTGAAGTAACCATATTCTCAATGGTTGTTGGTGCCATTTGTCCGCCGGTCATTCCGTATATACCGTTATTTATATAAATAACCAGAATGTTTTCACCGCGGTTACAGGCATGAATAATTTCACCGGCACCTATTGAAGCCAAATCGCCGTCACCCTGATAAGTAAACACAAATTTATCCGGGTTCAGTCTCACTGCACCGGTTGCCACTGCCGGTGCACGGCCGTGGGCTGCTTCCTGCCAGTCGATGTTGATATAATTATAAATAAACACACCACACCCAACCGGCGACACACCGATTGTTTTTTCCTGAAGCCCCATTTCATCTATAAGTTCTGCCAGAATTTTATGCACAACCCCGTGAGTACACCCCGGACAATAGTGCATAACTGTATCTGTAAGTAGTTCTGTTTTACCGTAAACAAGGTTTTCCGGTTTTAAAATCTCTTTAATATCCATTTTATTCCTCCTGTAAAAACTCTTTTATAAAAAAGTCGGCTACCTCACCCGGCGACGGAATTATTCCGCCCATTCTGCCAAAATACTTTACAGTACGGTAAATCTGCGCCTCATAAACCGACTGTTTAATATCTTCAACCATCTGACCTGCATTCATTTCAACCGATAAAAAACCTTTCACCCGTAGTGCAAGCTCTTTTATTATATTTTTCGGGAAAGGAAACAGGGTAATCGGCCTGAGCAATCCCACTTTTATCCCTTTTTCACGTAATATTTCGGCAGCTTTCTGACAAACCCTTGCCGATGTTCCAAAAGCTACAAGAATATATTCGGCATCATCGCATAAAAAAGCTTCATACCGCTGCTCTTCGGCTTCCATCTGCCTGTATTTCTCCTGAAATTTCTGATTTTTCTTCTCCATCATCAAGGAATCCAGTTCAAGGGAAGTTACCACATTCCGCTCACGATCGGCAGGTTTTCCAATGCTTGCCCAGCTTCCGTTATTCTCTTTTATCTCATCATCTGTCCATCGTTTTTTGTAATCTGAAAGAACAACTTTTTCCATCATCTGCCCGATAGCTCCGTCAGTTAAAATCATTGCCGGATTACGGTATTTAAAAGCCAGTTCAAAAGCCAGATCAACAAAATCATTCATCTCCTGAACAGATGAAGGTGCCAGAACAATCAGCTTATAATCACCATGCCCACCTCCCTTAACAGCCTGAAAATAATCGGCCTGCGACGGCTGAATGGTACCAAGCCCGGGGCCTCCGCGCTGAACATTTACAATCAGACATGGCAATTCGGCACCGGCAATATAGGAAATACCTTCAGTCATTAAACTGATTCCGGGACTTGAGGAAGATGTCATTACCTTTTTTCCGGTACCTGCCGCACCATAAACCATATTAATGGCAGCAACCTCACTTTCTGCCTGCAGCACAACCATTCCTGTCTCATTCCACGGCTCACGTTCCATCAGGGTTTCCATTATCTCCGACTGAGGTGTAATGGGATAACCGAAATAACCGTCGCAACCACACCGTATTGCAGCTTCGGCAAGTACCTCATTCCCTTTCATCAATCTGTATTCACCCATTATTCTTTCTAATTTTTCTGTTTTTATGAATCGTCATCAATTCAACATTCAAATTCCTCTGTTTTTCTCAAACTCTTACACGATAAACGGTTATACAGGCATCGGGGCAAATTACGCCGCAATTTCCACAACCGGTACACGCCTCAGGATTTATCATATACGAGTATTGATATCCGCGGCTGTTTACTTCGGCAGTCATGGCCAGAACATCAAAAGGGCAAGACTCGATACACAATTCACAACCTTTGCAAACTTCA
>CAZXTX010000034.1:3715-11121 GCA_964643695.1 uncultured Mariniphaga sp.
AGCTGATTACCCGTCATACCCGGATACGACAGGGTAAAATAAAATCCGTCGGCAAGTGGCCGGCCCAGGTCAGTTTCATATGTCAGATTAAAGCCGTTTTCAATAAAAATACGTTTCATAATTTTTGCCTTTTCAGCATATTCCTTTACTTCTTCCAGAAAATTGAATTCTCCTTCATTTGCAGCTTTCAGCATTGCAGTAACCGCCCACTGGGCAGAATGGCTTGTTCCCGAAGAAAAAGCATAAAGCAGTTGTAAAGTTATTGTGTTGCCAAAATCAGTTCCCCTGAACCTCTTTTGCAATGCAGGAAAATCTCGTTTAAAAAGAGAATCGGAAATTACCATCAATCCCAGGCGTTGTCCGGCATACGAAAAGATTTTTGAACTTGAAATAAACAAAATATAGTTGGAAGTATATTTTGCAACTGTAGGCTGATACGGCGGCTGACCGGGCTTCGACAAATCACTGCGAAAATCCATTCCAAAATATGCCAGGTCTTCCATTACAATTATATCATATTTGTTTGCCAACTCTCCTATTATCTGAAGCTCCTCCTCAGTTAAACAAATCCATGCAGGATTGTTGGGATTGGAATATATCACTGAACAAATATTTCCCCCGGAAAAAAACTCTTCAAGTTTTACCCTCAATTTTTCACCTCTGAAATTAAATACATCAAAAGATTCATATTTCTGCCCAAGAACGGTCATCTGCTGTTTCTGTACCGGAAAACCGGGGTCGATAAACAGAGTTGTGTCCCTGCCTTCAACAGCATTTGCTGCAGCCATAAAGGCTGCATAGGTTCCCTGCATTGAACCAACGGTAGGGATACAGCTTTGTGGCGAAACATCAACATCCATAAAATTTTTAACAAAACGGGATGTTTCGGCTTTCAGGGGTTTAATACCGTCAATAAGCGGATAAACGGCAGCAACACCTTTTTTTAATGCATCAATTTCAGCATCAACACCTGTTTTTGAAGGCGGAAGTCCCGGAACGCCCATCTCCATACGAATATATTTTTCTCCGGTTTCAGCTTCCACAAGATTTACCAATGCCACTATTTCACGAATTGATGCTTTACCCGGATCGGGAATACGCAACTGTTTAATCTTTTCATCAACAATCTCTTTTCTAAAAGGCGGGCTGTCCATATTTTTTATTTATGAATAGAAATTTTAACAGGATATTCTACTGAAACATTTCAGTATCAAATAATTTTATTCTGAAAATTTAAAAACCAAAGTGTGGCCGAATCAGTTCTATCCAGTTTTCCACCCGTTCATCGGTCAGCTCAGGTTCAAAATCCTCATCAACAGGCAATCCAAGAAATTTACCGTCAACCACCGCAGATGAACTGTCAAATTCATAATCATCCGCAGGTACCTGCCCCACAAGTGATGCTCCGTTATTAATCAGTTCTCTGGCAAGTAGTCCGATGTGGTCAACAAATGTTGAAGCATAGGTAACATGATCCCCGAGCCCGAATATTGCCACTGTTTTTTCTTCATACCGGGTTTTGGGAATTTCGTAAAGAAAATTTGCCCAGTCCGCATTACTGTATTTTGAATGCCATGTTTCCTTACCTACTGTTGAAAGGCCAAAAATGATTTTATCATACTTTACAATATCATCAACATTTGCATCCTTCACAGGAACCATTACCACATTGTTTTCACCAATGGCATCCCTCACCTTTTCCGCCACTCTGTGAACTGCTCCGTTAAGCGGCCCGAAAAAAATTGCAATTTTATTCATCTGATATTTTTTTCTGTTCTTTAAATTTTAAGCTTGCATATGAATATCACCACGCTGATATTCTCCCAAAATTGCCAGGCTCGATACACTTTTCAAAACCTGATGAATGGCACTTTCATACTTTTCCAGTTTTTCCCACTCTACATCAACATGGAACGTATATTCATTCGGTTTTCCCAAAACGGGCACCGACTGAATTTTAGTAAGATTTATCTCATTTTCTGCAAAAACGTTCAATACCCTTGCCAATGAGCCGTAAAAATGGCCGACTTCAAAGCACAGCGAAGCCTTGTTCGCTTTTTCTGCCGGAATTCCATGTTTGGCCAATATTAAAAAGCGGGTATAATTTTTCTTGTTTGTTTCAATTCCGGTTTCCAGCACTTCCAGATCATAAAGATTTGCTGAACGCAAATTTGCAATGGCGGCAGCATTTGCAGGCCTGATTTCCGATATCAGTCTGGCAGCAGCAGCAGTATCCATTCCTTCATGAAGTTTTGCATTCGGATAATATTTTTCCAGATACTCCACACACTGCTGTAATGCAACAGGGTGTGAATAAATTTCGGTAATATCATCAGGTTTTACACCGGGCACAGCCATCAGATTCATTTGAATATGCAGGTAAATTTCACCAATTATACGCAAATGATAATCCCTTATTAACTGATAATTTTTCAGCAAACTTCCTGCAATTGAATTCTCAATAGCCATAACGGCATAATCAACCTCATCAGCATCAACCAAATCACAAACTCTTGTAAAAGACTTACACTCAACTATTTTAACCTCCTCATTAAAATACTTAAGTGCTGCATCTTCATGAAATGATCCTATAATTCCCTGTACCGCAATACGTTTCATCTGAATAATTTTTTTAAGACTTCAAATATATAAAAAGTGATTGGTTAAGTGCAGACAAGCTTTGAATTAACCCTAAACGATTTAACATTTGTTATAAAAAACTCGGGTATCAATTAATGCTGTTACTCAGCATTATGAAAAGGTTTGTTAAGTAAACCGGATATTTAATATTTTTCGGCTGATATAAAACCGGCATTTTACATGCCAATTAATCAAAATAATCCTTCAAAACTCCACTGCATTTTTCAATATTTGTTGGCCTGATAACAATTACCGCAGTATTGTCATTGGCAGAGAATGCATACATATACTCAATAAAGGAACCGCCGTCGCTGAGTGTCTGCAGTAATTTTGAAAGGCTTCCGGGCTGATTTGATATTTTAACCAGTATTACATTGGTTGTTCTTACCGAAAATTGATTTTCTTTCAGTACATCGCAGGCTTTATCCGGATCTGAAACTATGAGCCTCAGAATACCAAAATCGGAAGTATCGGCAACTGTGAATGCAGAAATATTTATTCCCGCCTCACCTAAAATCCGGGTAACTTCATTAAGCCTCCCCGACTTGTTTTCAAGAAAAACTGAAACTTGTTTTGTTATCATGGTTTTAAATTTTACGATTATCTATTACCCGCTTCGCTTTTCCGGCCGTTCGTTCAATGGTTCTTGGCTCCACAAGCTTCACGTCAACCGAAACCCCGAGCGTACTTTGAATGTTGTTGCGAATTTTTTTCCTGAGTGCTTCAAGCTCCTTAATTTCATCTGAAAAGAACTGCTCCTGAACTTCAACCATAATTTTCAGCACATCAAGATTTCCTTCACGTTCCACAATAAGCAGGTAATGCGGCTCAATTTCACTCATTTCAAGCAGAACACTTTCAATCTGCGACGGAAATACATTCACTCCGCGTATAATAAGCATATCATCACTCCTGCCCATGCATTTCTCCATACGAACCAGAGTTCTTCCGCAATCACATTTGTCATAAATAAGCCTTGTAAGGTCACGTGTCCGGTATCTTAAAACAGGAATTCCCTCTTTTGTAATTGTACTGAACACAAGTTCGCCAATCTCTCCTGAATTTACAGGCTCAAGAGTTTCCGGATTAATAATTTCAGGGATAAAATGGTCTTCATTAATATGCATTCCTCTCTGACACTCACACTCACACGAAACACCGGGGCCAACAATTTCACTCAAACCATAAATGTCAATTGCCCTGATTTTAAGTTTTGTTTCAATTTCGCGTCTCATATTCTCACTCCAGGGCTCGGCGCCAAAAATGCCTACACGCAGTTTCAGTGTTTCAGGGTCAATTCCCGATTCTTGAAGTGATTCGGCAAGATATAGTGCATATGACGGAGTGCAGGCAATAACCGAAGTACCGAAATCCTGCATCAGCTGAATTTGTTTTTTGGTATTTCCTCCTGAAATCGGAATTACTGTTGCCCCCAGATTTTCAGTTCCGTAATGCAGTCCAAGCCCGCCGGTAAACAATCCGTATCCGTATGCTACCTGCACAATATCATTTTTATGCACCCCGGCCATACAAAGTGCCCTGGTTACCACTTCAGACCACATCTGCAAATCATTTCTGGTATAACCCACAACCGTCGGCTTTCCGGTTGTTCCCGAACTGGCATGAACCCTCACTATTTCACTCATGGGAACCGTAAACATGCCAAAAGGATAGTTATCACGCAAGTCGGGTTTATCAGTAAAAGGAAGTTTGCTTAAATCTTCTACTGTTCGAATATCTGCAGGAACAAGCCCTTTTTCCTGCATCTTTGCCCTGTAACTCGGTATATTATGGTATATGCGCTGTACTGTGCTAAACAAGCGTTCACTCTGAAATGCCGAAATTTCGTCACGTGAAGCGCACTCAATCTTTTCATTCCAAATCATAAAATGGTTTTTTAATTTCTACTCGTTAAAAAAGAATATTATTTTATAAAATACGGTAATTTTAATTAGCGATTTGGCCTGCTAAATTAAAAATTTCATGTACATTTTGAAAAAATCATATTTTATAATTTAAAAAGAATAAAAAATCTAAAGTTTAGAAGTTAAAAACAACTGATTGACCACCGCTAAAATGTTCAAATCCTGATAAAATCAATATTAAAGGAATTTTAATCTTTATTACTGAAAAAATTCTTATTTTGTAACATCTGTTACAACTTAAGAGTAAAAATTAAATGTTATTTGAATAAAAGTTGGTTTAACTGAATTGTATATTATGTTGAAAAAACTAATACCACCGCGAAAATGGAGATTACCTGTTTTATTAGCCACAGCAGTAATTGCAGGACTCGGCCTGTTTACAATATATATCTCCAAAGCACATTCATATCTGTCAGACAAACCCGAAACATGCACAAACTGCCACATTATGGCACCGCAGTATGCCACATGGGCACACAGTTCACACAGGGAATGGACAAACTGCAACGACTGTCATGTGCCTCACAACAATATTGTTAATTCATACTATTTTAAAGCTAAGGACGGATTGCGTCATGCCACCGTTTTTACACTTCGAAACGAACCACAGGTGATTTTCATTAAAGAAGAAGGCAGCAAGGCGGTTCATCAGAACTGTATCAGATGCCATTCCGAACTATTGTTAGATCCGAAACTGCAAAAAGATGTTGAAGGTCATAATATTCACCGTACCGACAGAAAATGCTGGGAATGTCACCGCGAAGTACCGCATGGCAGGGTAAACAGCTTGTCAAGTGTGCCGGATGCACGTGTTCCGTTACCGCAAAACCCCATACCCGACTGGTTAAAAAAATATTTAAACAAACAAAAATAAAAAACAATGAGTGACAAAATGAAAATAACCGAAAAATACCCGTGGCTGGCATGGGTACTGTTTTTTGCCACAATTGTGGTGGTTTTTTTATTAGGACTTCTGGCATCTTCAATCGTTGAACGACGTATGGAAGCTACATTTGTTGATACACCCAAAAATGTAATCAACCCGTTTGAACCACGCAATGAAGTCTGGGGAGAAAATTATCCCCGTCAGTTTCAGTCATATTACCGCACCTCGGATACCACATTCCGAAGCAAATATGGCGGTAATGCAATGATTGATGCACTTGAGGAATATCCGGAAATGGTTGTGCTGTGGGCCGGTTACGCCTTTTCGCGCGATTATAATCAGGGGCGCGGCCACTTTTATGCCATTACCGATATTCACAACACACTGCGTACGGGAGGGCCTAAAAGCAATGACGAGGGAATGCAGCCCACCACCTGCTGGGCATGTAAAAGCCCCGATGTGCCGAGAATGATGGCTGAGGAAGGAGTTACCGAATTTTATACCGGAACCTGGGCAAGGCTTGGAAGCCAAATTGTTAATCCGATAGGTTGTGCCGACTGCCACGATGAAAAAACCATGAATCTCAGAATATCCCGTCCGGCACTTATTGAAGCTTTCGAACGTCAGGGAAAAGATGTCAACAAATCGAGCTATCAGGAAATGCGCAGCCTGGTTTGTGCACAGTGCCACGTTGAATACTACTTCAATAAAAAAGTAGCCGAAGGTGCAAATTACCTCACTTTTCCGTGGGATAACGGATATACTGCCGAAGATATGGAAGCTTATTACGATAAAATTGAATTCTCAGACTGGACTCATGCTCTGAGCAAAGCTCCTATGCTGAAGGCACAGCACCCCGATTATGAGGTATATATGACCGGAGTTCATGCCAAACGCGGTGTTTCATGTGCCGACTGCCATATGCCGTATATGAATGAAGGCGGACAGAAATTTACAAATCATCAGATGCAGTCGCCTCTGAACAACATTGCAAACTCATGTCAGGTTTGCCACCGCGAAGATACAGACAAGCTCATTCAGGATGTTTATGAACGTCAGGATAAAATTCTGGAAAACAGAAGAGAACTGGAAAGACACCTTGTCAGTGCACACGTGGAAGCGAAAAAAGCATGGGAACTTGGTGCCACCGAAGCCCAGATGAAAGATATTCTCATGGGAATCCGTCATGCACAATGGCGCTGGGACTATACTGCGGCAAGCCACGGCGGTTCTTTCCACTCACCTGTTGAAAGCGCAAGAACCGTTTCGGGAGGTATTACAATTGCACAGGAAACAAGAATTAAACTTGCCCGACTTCTCGCCGATCTGGGGCACAACAAAGAAGTTCCCTATCCCGATATTTCAACAAAAGCCAAAGCTCAGCAATTTATTGGCCTGGATATGGAAAAATTCAAAGCCGAAAAAGAGGAGTTCAAGAAAAACCTGTTGCCAAAATGGCTTGAAGAGGCTGAACAAAGGGAAGCTGCATGGGGAGTTACCCTGATTAACAATTAACGGCTTTAATTAAAAAGCAAAAAAATGAATTTTAAAAAACTCATCTTACTTATGGCAGGAATAATTTTGTTCCTGCCAAATATTTTTGCGCAGTTTACATTATCCGGAGAATACCGTCCGCGTACCGAATTCAGCAGGGGTTATAAATCACTTGCTGACGAAAATCAGAAAATGTCGGCAGCCACGGCACAGCGGACACGGCTGAATGTACTTTACAGCACCGAGCCGGTAAAAGCTGCACTGGTGCTTCAGGATGTAAGATACTGGGGAAGCCAGCCGCAAATGGTAACCAACGAAGATTATGCTGCTTCAATACACGAAGCATGGGCAGAAATAAAACTCTTCGAAAATCTGTTTCTGAAAGCCGGACGGCAGGAACTTGTGTATGACGACCACCGCATTTTAGGCAATGTGGGATGGGTACATCAGGCAAGATCGCA
>CAZXTX010000034.1:11221-14825 GCA_964643695.1 uncultured Mariniphaga sp.
TTTGGTTCTGCAGGAAAAATTTCGGAAAATGCAGATAACTACCTCGGTACCGAGCTTGATCTGGATATTTCATACAATATACAGCCAAATGCCGTAATAACTGCCGGCTGGTCATTGATGTTTGCCGGCGACAGCATGGAATATCTAAAGGGAGGTGACAGGTCTGCCGGACAACACTGGGGATATATAATGCTTTCGATTACTCCTGTTTTCTTTAAACAGTAGGCGAAAAATACAATTTAAGAGAATTGGCAAACTGCCAATCACAACAAACATGTTTTATGCAATGTTTGTATAAACAGCCTGAATATCATCATCTTCTTCAAGCTTATCGAGCATTTTTTCAATCTCATCGAGCTGCTCTTCCGTAAATTCAACAGGTTCGTTGGGAAACCGCTTCAACACTGCTTTTTTAACATCAATTTTAAGCTCTTCCAATGCATAACTTAAATCCCCAAAATTCACATAATCGGCATAGGCATAAATAATTCCCTCATTTTCCTCAATTTCTTCAAGCCCGGCATCAATCAGCACAAGTTCAAGTTCCTCCAAATCAGTATCAGCTTTTTTCTCAAACTCAAAAACAGCTTTTCTTGAAAACATAAACTCAAGGGAACCGGTGGGCACCAAACTTCCGCCGGCTTTATTAAAATAACTCTTTACATTGGCTACGGTACGAGTAGTGTTATCGGTTGCACATTCAACAAAAACCAAAACTCCATACGGGCCTTTGCCTTCATAATTTATTTCAAAGAAATCGGCAGCATCTTTACCGCATGCCCTTTTTATAGCCGCATCAATATTAGCTTTGGGCATATTCTGCGCCTTTGCATTCAGTATTGCAGCACGAAGTGCAGCGTTCAAATCAGGTTCTGAACCACCTGATTTTGCAGCAATTGTTATTTTTTTTGCCAGTTTCGGAAAAATCCTGGACATTTTATCCCAACGTTTTTCTTTGGCTGCCCTGCGGTATTCAAATGCTCTTCCCATGCTTCATGGTTTTATGAAAATTTGTGCAAAAATAAAATATGTTGGTGAAATTAATTGCAATTTTTACTGATAATAATTAATCAGTTTTAATTTTTTTTACTTACGCATTTTTCTGTAAAACGTTAAGATATTTAATTGGATGATTTTAAATAATACGAATTGTATTTACAATCATTAATGCCGATGGTTAAAATCTCTCCCCCTCGTTTCCGAACGAGGGGGAAATGGTCAATTGTTTATAACAATTATAATGTGTAGCGTTTAAAACGCAGAACCACGGCCCCCTCGTTCGGAAACGAGGGGGAGTTGGGTTATATTTTCCAATCGGTATAACCTGAGAAAAAATCAGGTTTTGTTTTGCATTTCCTTATGTAACAAAACAACATTTACCGGAAAATTATCACGCAGATATGCTGCCAGTTTTTCAGCGGCATAAACCGAACGGTGCTGACCGCCTGTACAGCCAAAACTTACAGAAAGATGCGTAAATCCGCGTTCAAGATAATTTTTCACCGACTGTTCAACCAATACCTTTACCGGCTTCAGGAAAAGCTGCATTTCTGAGTTCTGCTCTATAAACTGCTGCACTTTCAGATCTTTGCCCGTCAGATTTTTATATTCGGCATATCGCCCGGGATTATTCAGTGCCCTGCAATCGAAAATAAAACCGCCACCGTTGCCAGAAGGATCGGAAGGAATTCCCTTTTTATATGAAAAACTTGATACACGCACAGTAAGATTATTAGACGACTGGCCGATTTCTTTTAAAATCTCTGATTTTGTTAAAAGGTCAAGTACCTTCAGCAATTCAGGAAACTTTACCGGAAATTTCAGTTCGGGAAGCAAATTCTGAATATTGGTGAGTGCATACGGAATACTTTTCAGGAAATGCTCCTTTTTTTCATAAAATCCGCGGAATCCGTAAGCACCCATTGCCTGCATTATCCGAATCAGCACGAAACCGTTAAAATATGATGTAAACTCCTTTTCATTAACAGTCATGTAAGTTTTGAGTTCCGAAAGATAAACTGAGTAAAGATGCGAGCGCACTTCCTGCGGAATATCGGCCTTGCCGTCATATAAAAGCGAAGCCAGGTCGTACTGCAATGCACCGCGCCGTCCGCCCTGATAATCGATAAAATGAACACGGCCGTCCTTCAGCATAACATTTCGCGACTGAAAGTCACGGTAAAGAAAATATCCTGAAGGAGCCGACAGCAGATAATTGCTGAACACCTGAAAATCATCTTCAAGAGCCTGCTCGTCAAAAGGAATTTTTGCCAGTTTTAAAAAGTAGTATTTAAAATAGTTCAAATCCCACATCATCGACTGCTTGTCAAAAGCCTCACGCGGATAGCAAACCGAAAAGTCAATATCCCTTCCTGCCACAACCTGTATTTTGGGCAATTCCCTTAGAACTTTTCTGTATTCATCAACAATTGTTTCCGAAAATCCTTCCTGCTCCCGTGTTTTAGAAAGAAAATCAAACAGGGTCATGTTTCCCAAATCTTCAAGCAGATATTTCTGCAAATCGGAACTGACGGTATATATTTCAGGTACGGAAATGCCTTTCTTTTTAAAATGATTGGAAAAGGATAGAAATGCGGTGTTTTCCTTAACATCGGCATTAAATGCACCAATTACCGAACGGTTGCTGTTTTGCAGTCTGCAATATTCACGGTATGAGCCGGAAAGCGGCAACATTGCAAAGGTTTCAACTTTTTCCTGGAAATGATGCTCAAAAAGCTCAATTATTTCATTTTTAACTTCGTCTTTCAAAACTGTATTTGTTAAAAGATTAAACGTATTTTTATACTCCTATATCAAAATATACATGAATCAAAGAAAAATCAAAAATATCTATTTTTTAAAGATAGCAAGAATTATTCTGATGCTTTGGGGTATTTTTTGCCTTTTGATTTTAATAACAGCATTCACCACCCTTCCCTACTGGGGTATTCACTGGCTTGGAACGAGCAGGGCAGAACTTAACCATACGCCCGAAACAATAATTCTGCTTGGAGGAAGCGGTATGCCGAGTGAAAGCAATTTAATGCGGTGCTGGTACACTGCACAGGCATCAGCCGGTTTTCCGGAAGCTGAAATTTTAATTGCCATGCCCGGTAAAATTTCCGATTCGCTTGACACTCCGCAGCTTGTAAAAAAGGAACTGGTTTTACGCAGCGTAGAGCCCGAAAAAATCTTTTTTGAAAATACCGGCACCAACACCCGCGCACAGGCACTCAACTCCCTGAAACTATTAAATGCTTCAAAACCGGTACTGCTCGTCACTTCACCCGAGCACACCCGGAGGGCTGTTCTGAGTTTCAGGAAAGCCGGCTTTGAAAAGGTGAATGCACTGCCTGCATTTGAAAATGCATCCGAAGCAGATTTCAGATTTACAGATGATGAACTCGGAGGCAACAAGCTTCCGGTTCCGGATGTCGGCCACAGCATGCAGCTGCGCTATCAGGTATGGAATCATTTAAAATATGAAATTACCTTCATTCGTGAAGTTTTTGCACTCACCTACTACAAACTAAGAGGCTGGGTATAATATGAATTGTATTTACAAAATAGTCCAAACTGTTTTGTAAATTTACAATCGTTAATG
>CAZXTX010000035.1:0-9213 GCA_964643695.1 uncultured Mariniphaga sp.
CCAATCGGTATTATTCTTGCATTCCGAAATGCTTCCAAAATCTGGTCTTTTGTCAATCCGGAAAACTTTATGTATTTGCGGTTATCAGCAGGAACAATAATACCACCGGCACTCTGGGAAACAGAGATCTTTGATTTTTTTTGCAAATTTTCTGTTACTGAAACATTCTTATTCTTCAGAGGCAAAAACAGCTTTTTATTGCCGGAAATATGCCAGTAAACAACGTATAAATCATCATCCCGCTCAAAAATAAACACCCTCACTTCCCTGCTGTTGCCGGCAATATTCTCTATCTGCCAATATGGTTGCAGTTCGAGTTCATTTCTTTCATTAATCAGCAGAATATGCTCCTGATCAAGGTTTTGAAGTGACATTTTCTGTTCCCTGCTTAACAAATCGTTTACCCTCACCTCTTCCCAGCGTCTTAAAACTTCCAGATTATCTGCTGTTCTGGCATGATTTTCAAAATTTCTCAGGTTGGCCTGAATACCAACGGGGCAATCCCAAGCGGCTGCCCTGCCTGCAACATATTCCAGCATATCGGGCTGTGTGCCTACAGTATTATTATCAGGCACCCGGTAGCCAAGCCATCCGAAATTAATATGTGTGAAGTTTTCCTTCATCCTAGGTGCTTCGGCAGACGGATGATTTCTTACTTCTTTTTTCAAAACTTCGGGACTGAAAACATCAAAAGCATTGCCGCGGCTCAGCATGTGCCAGCTGAAATGTGTTTTTGCGGCACCTTCGGCAAAATAGGGCTGTGGTTTAAACCTGTGATGAACCTTCCACTGTGCCACGGGGATATTATGCCAGAACGGGGAATTTACTCCTTCGGAGCCGTCGTAATAACAAAACTTAAAACCTGCATTATATATGCCGGCCAGCTTTTCAGCTATTTCATCCTGAAGAGTGTTGTTCTGGTTGATATATACACTCTGGGCACCAAATTCACTCACATCAAGCACACCAAACATATATCCAGCAGGATAACCGTCAGCTTTTGTGTTCAGTATTCCCCGTTCGCAACCGGTAATTTTATAAGGCTTCGCATTTGAAAAACCGGAATAGGAAATAAGCTCGTTTCCAATCCGCAGGATACGCCGCCCGTCCGACATTTCGATATACGAAGGATTCTGGTCGGTGAAAATCTCAGAATCATTAATGCCAAGCGGTGAAGCCAGGGTAAATGTCTGCACCAGATTCAGACGATGGTCCGGCACAGGTGTAACATAACTGCTGTCCAGCCCGATATGAGAGTGAAGGAAATGAAATCCGGGAACAATATTGTTCTCCTCCAGCTTTCGAAGCAACTTTTTCAAGTCTTCCTTTCCTGCCGGATATTTCGACAAGTTCCAGTCATCGTAATCACCCAGTTTGCGGTATCCCCTGCTGTTTAAAAATGCAGTATAGTAAACCAGCATACTTCGGAATCCGCCCATTTTTGCATACTTCAGATGCAGGTCAATATTTTCGCTGTTTAAGTCGGATGTCCAGTAATAGGAATAGCTGTACTCCTTACTTCTGCGGCTTTTTACGCCGGGCGGCAAATTGTAATCATCCTCAGCTTTTTCAATATTGTCCAGTAGCTTTTCAGTTTCACCGGCTATCAGCAATACACTTGTGCCTTCCAGTTTTACTTCCCTCTCCGCACCTGCTTTCAGTATAAAACAATCATCTCCCTTTTCAGCTTCTATATTGGTAAACGGGTCGGATGCCAGAAAATTAACTGCTGTTTTCTCATCCCACACCACCTGCAGCCAGTCGCCGTAATAAGTTCGTTTACGCACCGGAAGCTGCAAAAACCAGATTTGCCACACCGGAACATTTTTCATTATTACGCCGATACCGCCAAAGTTTTCCGGAATTATAAATTCATCAAGCTTAAACTCAATGTATTCCGGTTTAATAATAACCTCGACTGAAGTTTTGTATTCAATCAGCTCGTAACCTATAATCAGTTTATTGCCGGCCATCTCAGCCGAGTTTGCCCGGAATTCCATTTCCCGGCAGGGATATGCAAGCTTAACCTCATTATTGTACGGCCGCTGCTGAAAGATTGTACTAACGGGAACTTTATTGTCAGATATCAAACATTCCTCACCTGTTGCTTTGGAATAGAGGCTTTTTGCAATAGCATCCGCACCGATTATTAATCTGAACTGTCCGTTTTCAATAATTATATCATCTTTAACCGGGACATAGGCTTTCAATTGTGCTTCTCCATGATATAAATCGGCTGTGTCTCCCGGTTTATTCCGGGCAGAAGCCGAATCGGAACCAAAACCGGCAACAGCAACCCCGCCGATGCCGGCAGCCGATTTTACTACAAAATTTCGCCGTGAAATATTTTCCCTGCTCATGAAATTGATAGTTGTTTCCGAATTAAATTACAACACTCCGGCAGGAATCTTTTTGATGGGCCTTATCTGAATGGTTTTTACAAACATTTCACTGCCTTCCGACTGCAACTGAATTTTACCGGATGAAAGCGGTACAATTTCCCCGTTTTCATAAACGCCAGTATTATTATTTACCATTGTGGTTTTTCCGTTTACCACATGAACGGCGGTACGCCCCACGCAATAAAGGTCGATTGTGTTCCATTCGCCGGCAGGATTTTCATAATCTCCGCCTTTTCTGACCACCTGCCCGTTAAAGTCTTTGCCAAATTGCATTACCTCACCTGTTTTATCATACTGAAATCCGCCGGGAATTCCTTTGACAGCCGATTCGCAGGTTGTATTGTTCATAAGGTAAGTATCTCCCATATTCCCGCGCATGAGCTGACATTCGATGTTCACCATCCAGGTTTCGAGGGCTTTCCCGAAATCACCGAAACTGTGGTATAAAACACCGCTGTTGTAGTTTGTATAAACATTCTTCCCCCATTTAAAAACTACCTGCAAATGGTAGTTTTCAAATGATTCGCGTGTGGCAAGGGAGCCGTTCACCTCACCTGAAATACGAATTAATTTTTCACCATTTTCTTCCACTATTGAAAAAACCTTGTCAATAGTTGCAGTTTCGGCAAGTTCATCAAATCCTTTTAATGCCGAACCAAGATGTTTATCCCAGTTTTCAATGTTTTCGCCGTTGTAAAGTTGCTGCCATGGTTTTTCCGTCCGGCATGAGGCAACTATCAGCAATGCCGGAATAAGGATTAACAATAAATATTTTTTCATTGATTTTTTTCAGGTTATTTGTTCTTCGATAATTTCTTTTGCACGGTTGAGGATTTTTGTGTCATCTAAAAGTACTATACCACCGTTTGGACCGGGTTCTATATGAATTCCCACAACCGAACCGTGAGTATAATTAGCCCCACCAAAATAATTCCTGACGGTTTCCTCGGCGAGGCCGAATTCTTTAGCAATTCTTCTAATGGAACCGTCAGGCAGGCTGTCTTTAATTTTGCGCAGCTCGTTAAAAGTGATTTTTTTACCCATATCAATAAATTTTTATTTTGTGTTAAATACAGTTTTTTGCTGAAATTGTAAATTTATAAATTAATAATTGAATAAAGAACCAATATTTTTACTGTTAAAGCCTATTTCAGTATAATGCATCTGCCCCCCAAATACCATTACACAATAAAACAAATGCAACACCCTGACAGTTAACTGTTATATGCTTTCCGCATTTGCTGCCCGGTTGTTAATTCACATTAAATTAATTAACTTTTTTTAACCTGTCTGCTTCGTTTGATTTTTTAATACAGTCATAAATTGACTGGTGCATTGCAGTACGTATGTTATAGTTGAAAAGTGCGGTATGCTCACGTGAGGGATGCACTCTGTTTGACATAAAAACAAAAAGAGTTCCGTTATCGGGGTCGGCCCATGCAATTGTGCCGGTATAGCCCGTATGCCCAAAACTGTTTTGACTTGCACTTACTGCGGGATAAGCATCTGCAAGTTTTTTAAGATGATTACCGGGTAAAGGTTTGTCAAAACCTAATGCCCTGCGGTTATTTCCGTTGGGAAACTGGCGGCGGATAAATTCATTTACCGTTTCTTCCGAAAAGAATCGTTTCCCTGCAAAATATCCTTTCTGCAAATACATCTGAAACACCTTTGCCAAATCGTTTGCAGTACCAAAAAGGCCTGCATTCCCGGAAATTCCGCCCAAAACGGCAGCTCCTTCATCGTGTACAAATCCGCGCAGCCTTTCATTTCTGAAAAAGTCATCGGTTTCGGTAGGAATAATATTGTCAAGCGGATAATGAAGATATGGGTTATACGTTAAAGACCATGCACCAAGAGGCCTGAAAATTACGGACTTGACATATTCCTCATATTGAATTCCGGTTAAATTCGAAATAATTTCGGGATATATATGAAAACTAAGACATGAATAGACATAACGTTTGGAAGCCAATGGTTTTGAATTTCTTATAGAATCCAGAACAACTTGCTTAAAATCATTCTTTACATACAGGTTTTCGGCAATTCTTACGCTAAACTGCTCTGAGGGTTCTGAAGAATAGACTTCGCGGCTAAGTTTTCCGTTACGCTGTAATCCTATTCTCCAAAAAGGCAGCGATGCGGGCAGCAGTGCCTGATGTGTCAGAAAATCGCGCAGCGGCAGTTTTCCCCTCACAGTTCCGGCAAATGCCGGCCAGTATGTGCTGAAAGGTTTATCCAGATTTATTTTCTTTTCATCAGTCAGTTTCATAATTGCTGGCAAAGCTGCGGTCACCTTGGTTAACGATGCAAAATCATAAAGGTTTTCCCAGGTAACTTCCTCTTCTTTATCGTATGTATGAAAACCGTAACATCTGTTTAAAATCACATTTCCGTCTTTTGCTATCAACACCTGACACCCCGGATATGCCTGTTTTTCAATTCCCAGCAAAGCCAGCGAATCTATTTTTGAATAAAGCAGCTCCGAATCCATCCCCACTTCCTCGGGAATTGTATAAGAAAATGACCGGTTGCCTGAAACTGCAATACCGCTGCCCGACTTAAACCGCTCGTCAACTGTTACAGGCAGTTTGCCGGTTGCGTCAAAAGCTCCAAAAATCAGCTGTGCCGCAAGTTCCTGTGTAAGTGTGTTGTTTTGATATGCCGCAATCAATCCCCGTGCATGATGAATATTCTCAAAATATTTTAAAGCGTAGGCATTGCCAAAAAACACGGTTATCACATTATTATCCCTTATTAAATCGGCCAGGGCATTTCTCTGTGTGATAGTTGTGCCATACTGCCCTGACGGATAAAGATTAATTCCCTGAACTCCTGCAATCACCAGATTATAATTGGCAAGTTTCTTTCGCAATTCCGCCACATTCCGTTCAGAAGCATTTTTACCGATTACAAAATGATCCACGCGGGTATATTTATCCATCATATGCTGAAAAGATGAAATATTATCTGCCCCGATCATTACCGAGGCAATTTTTAAATTTCCAAAATCCTGAACCGGCAGAACATTCTGATTTACCAAAACTGTAAGTGAGCTTTTTATAAGTTTTCTGTTTACAACTTCAAAATATGCCGAATTCAAACGCGGAGTGAGATTTTTTGTATCTGCCGGCCGGTATAAATGCAGTCCTGCCCACCGTTTTGCAGCCAGCACTCTCCGGCATTTGCCGTCTATTTCGGCAATTGTAATTTCACCGTTTGCCAGTCCCTGCTTTATGGATGCAACTGCCTTACCGATATCGGTAACAAACTCAACAATATCATTACCTGCCTTAAGTGCTTCCAGTTCGGCATTTCCCTTGCCGGTCTGCACACCTTTCATATTAATTGCATCAGTAACCACAAGCCCCTTAAATCCAATCTCCTTTTTCAAATAGCTGTCAATAACCTCTTTTGAAAGAGATGCGGGCTTTCCGCTGTTGTCAATTGAAGGAACATTCAGATGAGCCGTCATTATACCGGCAATTCCCATCCGTGATAAATATCTGAACGGAAAACTCTCCACTTCATCAATCCGCTGTTTTGAATGTTTAATCAATGGCAGCACATTGTGCGAATCAGTTTCGGTATCACCATGGCCGGGAAAATGCTTTGCCACCGGAATAACACCTTCATTCTGCATTCCAAGTGCCAGCCAGCCGGCTTTTTGCGAAACATTTATTTTATCCTCGCCAAAAGACCTGAAATTAATAACCGGATTTTGCGGATTTGTACTGACATCGGCAACAGGTGCAAAATTCATGTGAATACCCATAAGTTTCATTTGTTGTGCCAGATCACGCCCCATCTGATAAATGTAAGTTGAATCCTGAACGGCACCCAACGCCTGCGCATAAGGATACATAATGGTACTGTCGGTACGCATTGACAAACCCCATTCGCCGTCAATAGCCACAAGAAGAGGAACAGCTGAATTTTGCTGAAACTCGTTTATCCAGCTTGCAGTTTTAACCGGACTTCCCTGCATTACCAGAATTCCACCGGGTTTGTATTTTTTGATTAAATTAATCATCTCATCTTTTGATGCATCGTTTTGTTTCGGATAGGCAGTAACCATTAACAGCTGTGCAATTTTTTCATCAACTGTCATTTTACCAATTTTTTCCTCCACCCAGTCATCATTAATCAAATGTAAAAATGAACTGCTTCCCGGTGAGATAATAATCTGCGAAACCAACTGAAACGGTATTGTAACAGCAATAAAGATCAGCAAAAAGAGTATTTTGTAACGAATATCTGTATTCACATTTTTACTATTAAAAATTCAGCACCGTAAAAATATCAAAAAAAACAAATTACTTCCTACTTTTGTACTCTATGAGCAAAGTAGTAATAGGACTTTCCGGAGGAGTTGATTCAAGTGTTGCAGCATATCTTTTAAAAGAGCAGGGACACAGTTTAACCGCACTGTTCATGATTAACTGGCACGAACGCACCGGTATGGTAACCAGTAAATGCACCTGGGAAGAGGATGCACTGATTGCCGAAATGGTGGCAAAAAAACTTGATATTCCTTTTCAGATTGTTGATTTAAGCAAAGATTACAAAAAGCGTGTTATCGATTATATGTTTTCAGAATATGAAGCAGGACGAACACCGAATCCGGATGTACTTTGTAACCGGGAAATAAAATTTGACACCTTTTTGAATGAAGCTCTAAAATTGGGTGCCGACTTTGTTGCCACCGGGCACTACTGCCGTAAAGAGACAACAATTACAAACGGGCAGCCGGTGCATCATCTGCTGGCAGGAACAGACCTCAACAAGGACCAGAGCTATTTCTTATGCCAGCTCAATCAGGATCAACTTGCAAAATCGATTTTCCCGGTTGGTCACCTCACAAAACCGCAGGTGCGTGAAATTGCACGTGAACAGAACCTGCCAACCGCCGAAAGAAAGGATTCCCAGGGAATATGTTTTGTAGGCAAAGTGGATTTACCAACTTTCCTTCAGCAACAGTTACAGCCAAAAACCGGAAACGTTATTGAAATACCGGCAGCTTTTATAGAAAAGAAAAAAAATATTGAAATATCGGAGGATAATTTCAAAAAACTGTGTTTTCCGTATCCGTTTAAACCCTGGAACGGCAAAATTATCGGAGAACATCAGGGAGCACATTTTTACACTATCGGCCAGCGGAAAGGACTGAACATAGGCGGCCATAAAGAGCCTCTGTTTGTAATTGCGACTGACGTTAAGCGAAATATCGTATATGTGGGCGAAGGACAGGAGCATCCCGCACTTTTCCGCCCCGGACTGTTCATTTCCAAAGAAAATATTCACTGGGTCCGCCCCGATATGAAAATTGAAACCGACGATAAAAAAATGCTGGATATCCGGATACGCCACCGGCAACCACTGGAAAAAGGGACACTTTTTGCAAAAGGTGAAGGAATATACATTCTTTTTGATAATGAACAGCGCGGAATCACTCCCGGACAATTTGCCGCATGGTACCTTAACGATGAACTTATTGGCTCGGGAGTTATCACATAAGAAAATAAAATCGAATAAATTAAAATTTTATGATAAAATCAATGACAGGCTTCGGAAAAGCCGCATTTGAAATAAGCAACAAAAAGTTCATACTTGAACTAAAAGCACTGAACAGCAAACAAATAGACATCAGCGTGCGAATCCCTTCCATTTACCGGGAGAAAGAGATTGAACTCAGAAAAGAACTTGCCGAAAAGCTGATACGCGGTAAGGTGGATTTTATCCTGTATATGGAAAACCACGGCGAAGAATCCAACAATAAAATCAATGATGTTGTATTTAAAGAGTATTTTTTTCAGCTGAAAAAAATCAGTGAAGAGCTAAATATACAGGCAGACCAAAATTTAATACAGGCTGTTTTGCGGCTTCCGGATGTGGTAAAAACCGAATATGAAACACTTGAGGAAGAGGAGTGGAAAAAAATAATGGAATATCTTGGCAAAGCCATTAATGAAATAAATGATTTCAGACTTGCCGAAGGTGAAGCATTGAAAAATGATATTGAATCAAATGTCGGAAGCATAAAAAACCTGCTGCTACAGATAACTCCGTTTGAAGAGCAGCGGATAGAGTCTGTAAAAAGCCGGCTCAGTGAAAACCTTGACAAGTTAAACCTGAACGGAAATGTTGATGAAAACCGTTTTGAGCAGGAACTGGTGTTTTATCTCGACAAAATGGATATGAACGAAGAAAAGGTAAGACTCGAAAACCACTGCAATTACTTTATGGAAACTCTAAAAAGTCCCGAATCAAACGGCAAGAAACTTTCATTCATTTCGCAGGAAATGGGACGCGAAATAAATACTCTCGGTTCAAAAGCATATGACAGCAACATTCAGCGGATAGTGGTGCAAATGAAAGATCATCTGGAACGCATTAAGGAACAACTGCTGAATGTGCTGTAAACAAATAAACTGCATACTGAATTTCAATATATGAAGCAATCATTGTACCTTTGATTAAAAAACTTCATCATCATGAATGAGAGTGAAATGCAAAACATAATTGCACAAACAGTACTTAATAAAGATCCGAATGCAGAAGTTTATCTTTTTGGCTCACGTGCAAGAGGTAATCACAAACCCGATTCTGACTGGGATATACTAATTCTTGTTGATGAAAATGAACTTACAAATGAACTGGATGATAAATTCAGACATGATTTATACAAGCTGTCACTTAAATCGGAACAGGTTATTTCTATTTTAATATATCCTAAAAAATACTGGAAAGAAAAACTGAAATATTCACCATTATATGATGATGTAATTAAAGAAGGTGTAAAGTTAAAATG
>CAZXTX010000035.1:9313-12136 GCA_964643695.1 uncultured Mariniphaga sp.
AAAGTATCTGAATTTTTAACTGAAATAAAAAACCATACAATATCTTGAAAAAAGGAAAATTAATCATATTCTCAGCACCTTCCGGTTCAGGCAAAACAACCATCGTAAAACATCTGCTTCAACAAAATTACGGACTGGTTTTTTCCATTTCAGTTACCAGCCGGCAGCCGCGGCCAAATGAAGAACACGGTACCGACTACCACTTTATTCCCGAAAAGGAATTCAGGAAAAAAATTGAGCAAAATGAGTTTTTGGAATGGGAAGAGGTTTACAACGGTATCTTTTACGGCACACTGAAATCTGAAGTTGAACGCATCCTGAATAAAGGTAAAAACGTTATTTTTGATGTGGACGTAATCGGCGGATTAAATATTAAGAAATATTACGGCAACAGGGCATTAGCTGTTTTCATACAACCACCTTCAGTTATAGAACTAAAAAAGCGTTTGCAGAGGCGTTCCACCGAAACCGAGGAAAAAATAAATATGCGCATTGCAAAGGCTGAAAAAGAGATGAGCTACGCCGGACTGTTTGACGTAATTATTGTAAATGACACGCTTGAACATGCACTACGGGAAGCCGGACAAATAGTTGACGAGTTTTTATCAAAAGAGCAGGCATGAACAATCCGCAAATCAAATTATACCGCCAGATAGAAACAGGGCTCTATTTCGGGTCATTCAATCCTGTTCATATCGGACACCTTGCAATTGCAAATTATATGGTTGAATTTACCGGTTTGGACGAATTCTGGTTTGTGGTTACTCCGCAGAATCCGCTCAAACAAAAAGCAAATCTGCTGAATGATTTTGACCGGCTGGAAATGGTAAAGATGGCCGTTGAAGGCGACGAGCGGATGCAGGTTTCGGATATTGAATTTTATCTGCCAAAACCCAGTTATACAATTGACACCCTCACTTATTTGAAGGAACGGAATCCAAACAGAAACTTCAAAATCCTGATGGGCTCCGACAATCTCGACAACTTCAGTAAATGGAAAAATCATGAAATCATATTGCAAAACTATGGTGTGATTGTTTATCCGCGGCCCGGTTTCAGCAGTCCTTCCGTTGAGTTGCAAAAAAATATTATTATAGCGAAAGATGCCCCGCAAATGGAAATTTCCTCATCGTTTATACGAAATGCCATAAAAGAGGGAAAAGACGTAAGGCATTTTCTGCCTCCCAAAGTGTGGGAATACATTGATAAAAACGGTTTTTACCGATAAATTCTCAAGTTTTCTCACATTTTCCCAAAATACAATCCTGAATATATCCCGCATCTGTTAAAATTAAAAGTAATAATATACTTAATTCTGCGTAATAATAAGGAGAAATGTATCTTTACAATCTATAAGAAAATTTAAGTAAACTTGATTTCATTCGGTATAAAATACTGGTTTATTTTTTTGCTGACAGCCCTCATTGCAGCTGCCGGACTGGTTTATTTGCTTTACAGCACCAACAAAAAAAGCCCGGAGCTGACAAAAAAGCAGAGATACCTGCTGATGGTTCTTCGTTTTTTATCTTTCTCATTAACCGCCTTTCTTTTATTGTCGCCGTTTGTTAAAAACCTGAAAAAAACAGTACAGAATCCGTTAATCATTGCAGCCTGGGACAATTCGGGCTCGATTGGTGCAGTTGCCGATTCGGCCATGATGGTAACTGAAATGAACAGACTGAAAAGCATGATTTCAAAAGAACTCGGGAACGACTATTCTGTTATAAATTATACATTCGGCCAGAAAACAACATACAACGGAGAGATAAACTTCTCTGAAAAACAATCGGATTACAGCAACCTCATAAACACCCTCAGCAACAACCATTTCAACGAAAATATAGGTGCACTTCTGCTTGCCGGAGACGGAATTTACAACCACGGAAAAAATCCGTTAAATATGCTTGACGACATTACTTTTCCGGTTTATTCAATAGGTTTCGGTGATACAACAGAAATTACCGATGCACGCATTCAGACTGTAAAAACGAACCGTACAGCATTTTCGGGAAACAGGTTTCCGGTAGTTGTCGATTCCCGTTTTATAAAATTACACGGGCAGGCTCTTAAACTTACAATTTTTGAAGGAAACAAAGAGGTTGCACAGGATATGATAATTCCTAACAGCACAGACTATTTTAATTCAACTGAATTTATTTTGGAGGCCGGCGACCCCGGACTAAAACGCTTTACCGCAGTGCTTCAAACTGCCGAAAATGAAGAGAACATTAGAAACAACACTGAACAGTTTGTTGTGAATGTACTTGAAAGCAAGCAAAAAATCCTGATTCTCTCAGACGGCTACCATCCCGACATTGGAGCCGTTAAAAACACTCTTGAAAAGCAAAAATCCTATGATGTTTCAGTTTTTACGGAAGAACCATACCCTTCAAATTTTTCAGATTTCAACCTTGTAATACTGAATCAGCTGCCCACTTCAGGCAAATCAATGGCAAACATTATTGATAAAGAGGAAAATAAGAAAACTCCGCTGCTGTTTATATTAGGAAGCAAAACTTTTCTGCCCCAGCTGAATGCACTTGCACACGGTGCCAACATAAAACCGAGAGCCGGTTCAAAAGAAGATGCACAGGCTGTATTAAACTCATCTTATTCCGCTTTTTCATCAAGTGAAAATCTAAAGGAAGTAATTGAAAAATTTCCGCCTCTTACCGTTCACTTTGCTAATTACGAACTTGATCCCGCATTCAATATTCTTCTCTATCAGAAAATTAAAAACATTGAAACCGGAAGTCCTCTGATTGCAACAGGCATTCACCAAAATAAAAAAGTGGGATTCCTGTTTGGCGAAGGAATATGGCG
>CAZXTX010000035.1:12236-14693 GCA_964643695.1 uncultured Mariniphaga sp.
GATAACGGCTATTATCTCAATGCAGGCAATCTCCCGGTTGGCAATTATCACTTCAGTGCTGAAGTTACAACAGGAGACCAGACCCGTAAAAAATCAGGTAATTTTGTGGTCACTTCCGTTAATATTGAAAATCTGGTTACCCGCGCCAACCACAGTATGCTCTACCGGCTTTCATCCGAAACGGGTGGTAGTTTTTATACTGCTGAGGAGACGGGAACACTAACCGAAGAGATAAAAAAAAGCAGAACACTAAAACCGGTCAGCTATTTTCAGGAAATGATAACCGAACTGATAAATCTGCGCTGGTTATTTCCTGTTATACTGCTATTTTTGAGCGTGGAATGGTTTTTGAGAAAATACTGGGGAATTTATTAATACAAAGCAAACTGCAGAAACTTTATACAAATGAGAACAACATTTGGCACTATAACAAAATTTATACTTACAGTTGCAATAACTGTAACTGCATTTTCATGTATCTCCACACGAACAATGCTTATTGACGTTCCTCTTGCAGCAAGAAAAGACCTTCCGCCCAATATCCGGAGTCTTGCAATTATATCGCAACTTGACAGCAACAGATACACTGATATAAAAAGTGATTCCCTCCAGAGGCTTTTCTTTAAACAGCGTTTCAACCTCGATACTTTAATAAACGATTACCAGATGGCCGACACTGCCATGAAAGCTTTGGGAGAACTGCTTTACGAATCGGGCAGATATGATTATGTTATTCCTGAAGATCGGTTTTTGGGTGCTTACCGTTCGGCACAGGCTGTTCCTGAAATTCCATGGTGGAAAACAGAACAGATTTGCAATACTTTTCAAACCGATGCCGTATTGTCTCTTGATTATTTAAAAACAAAAGTAACTGCCACATTTAACAATGACACTTATTTTGAACCTTATCAGGGTGATTTTGTATCTGTTGCTGTTGCCGGAATGACAATAACATACGAAGCTCTGTTCAGAATTTACGAGCCGTCAACCAAAACCATTCTGCTCTATGAACTTCTGAAAGATACTCTTTACTGGGAAGATAACGATTTTTCCACCAGAAAACTGTTTTCGAGATTTACACCAGTAAAACAGGCTCTTAATGAAGCCGGAATTGCCATTGCACTCGACCTTACAGAAAAAATTGCGGTTCGGTGGCAAACCGAGAAACGCCACATTTTTACAAAAGGCAATTCAGTATTACGGGATGGGAATAATCTGGCAAGGTATGATGACTGGGAAGCCGCCGTTGAAAAGTGGCAGAAAGTTGCTGATAAAACATCATCCAAAACTCTCAAAAGCAAAGCTCAGTTTAACACTGCATTAGGTTACGAAATGCTGGGGGAAACAGATGAAGCAATTGAATGGGCACTCAAATCGTATTATACAATGTACAGGCCCGTAACCTACAATTATCTGGAAATACTTAAGCGCAGGCAAAACGAAATAAAAAAGATAAAATGAAACTGAAAAATCTGCCGGCTTATATTCTTGTGCTGTTCCTTGTTTCATGCACTGTTTACAGGGAATACCAGATTGAAGTATATAACCCGGGAGAAGCCGATATTCCGCAATCTGCAAAAAAGGCTGCAATTATTTATCGTAATTTTAAATATGCCGGCGACACCCTTCAGCACTACTATAAAAATGATTTTCAGCTCGTAAAAGCAAAAAATGACCCTCCCGGCCTTGACAGCATTCTGACTGCCGGCTGCATTAACAAACTGGCTGCCACACTAAAAGCCAACAATGTTTTTGAAGAAATTTATACTTTTCCGAACAATATATTTGAACAACACTATGAAAACCGGATGACCGACCTGCCACCCGATTTGATTGAAAGATTAACCAATGTGTCGGAATCTGACCTACTTATTGTATTAGAAACCTATTCTTCATTCTTTTCCGTTTATCCGCAAAGTTATGACGCTCCAAAATCGGGCGAAGTAATATCAGTAGCCGTATGGGGAATTTATGATCCGGTTAAAAAAAGTATAATCGAACGTAAATCGATAATTGACACCGTTTTCTGGAACGGCTACGATTCCATGGGAAATTATATAAAAGGATTTTCTCTTCCTGCACGCCCGGAAGCACTAAAAATTGCAGCTTCTCTTGCAGGTGAAAATTACGGTAAAAGATTTTATGCCGACTGGCAGACTGTTGGCCGGATGTATTCGGTTCCTCCTCTTCCCGATTTTTCTGAGGCAGCATACCTTCTCGAAGAGGGAAAAGTGGATAATGCCATTGTTTTATGGGAAAAATACGCCGGCAACAGCAACGGAAAAATGGCCATTAATGCCCGGTATAACCTTGCGCTTGCCTATGAATTAAAAGATGATTTGGAAAACGCACAAAAATGGCTCGATGCAGCATACCGGCTTGCACAGCAATACAAAAACAGTAAAGAGCTGGATATGATACTGACCTATAAAAAAGTTCTGAATGAAAGAGAGAAAA
>CAZXTX010000036.1:0-14577 GCA_964643695.1 uncultured Mariniphaga sp.
TGTCAATGTTAGGAGTTTTAATCCCTTCGGCACCATAACAACTTACCCACTCTTTACCTAAATCATCAACTAAAATAAAAAATATATTGGGCTGATTTACTTTTGATGCAAAAACTAAATTTGTACAAAATAAAAATATAAAACTGCTTTTTAAAATTTGTGTTATCATATTGTTTTTTTAATGATAATCTACTCCTTCCCTGCTTTTATCACATGAACGGACAAAGTCAATCAAACGGATTTTCATTTCGCTGACTTTCGTAGGATTATTGCTGGAAATATCTCTTGTTTCAAACGGATCCTTAATGAGATCATACAGCTCAATCTTTTCATCAATTTCTATTAATTTGTATCGGTTATCTGAAAGAGCTTTTTGATTTTGAGATTGAAATCCTATCGGACGAGGTCTTTTATTTATTCTGTTTTTCCAAACAGGAACCAATGAAACACCATCTATTGGTAATATGGGAAATTTTCTTTTTTCACCAATGATTTCTAGTATAGTTGGGAAATAATCTGAAGTTACTGCAGGATAGTCAGTTCTAAGTCCACTTTTTATCTTGCCAGCCCAAACTGCTATCCCCGGAACCCTGATACCCCCTTCGTAAAGGCTACGCTTGCGTCCCTTAAAGCCACCTGTAGAACCTTGTGTCCGACCTTGTTGTGTTTTTCCTTCCGGGCCATTGTCACTTGTGAAAAATATCAATGTGTTTTCTGTTGCATTTAATTCCTTCAGTTTATTGTTTAAGCGACCAATTTGCTCGTCCATTGCTGAAATTGCTCCGTAATAATGTTGAATATCCACACTATGTCCGGCATATAAATTACGATATTTCTCTCCAGTAAGGACAGGTAAATGCGGAGTATGAAACCAGATTACAGCAAAAAAGGGATTTTTGTTATTTATTTGTTCTTTTATATAAGGAATGACTCTGTCCATAATTATCCGTGAATCATCTCCTTCCAAATTGTCCGTGACTTTTACTCCAGGCCCACTCCAGTAATAAGTGCCAAAAAAATCTCCTTTTGTTCGGCTTTTTCCAATGTCTCCGGCATCACTGCCCGGAGTTATCATGGGATTCCAGGTGGGTACTTTTGATTCTGTTGAAAAACAAATATCAAAACCATTTTTCCAAGGTGGAGAATAATATTCTGTATTTCTACCACCTCTGTTTGCATCATTTTCATCATTGGTAAGTGTACCCAAATGCCACTTTCCAAAATGTCCGGTAGAATAACCTTTTTCTTTTAAATACTCTGCTAAAGTAACCTCTTGGGGCAGCATTTTACCTTCATTTGCAAAGAACACTCCATATCTGAATGGATGCCTGCCTGTTAAGCAACTTCCCCTTGTGGGAGAACAAACCGGTGCAGCTGAGTAAAACCTGGAAAAAACTATTCCGTCTTTTGCCATTTTATCAAGCGAAGGTGTTTTTACCAATTTATTGCCATTAAATCCAACGTCGCCCCATCCCATGTCATCAGCCATTATTAAAATAATATTAGGCCTTTTTTGTGCACCAACAGTTAAAGTGCTGATTAAGGCTAATACAAGGATAATCCTCTTTAGTATAATGAATTTCGTCATAATATTTAATTTGTGTTTAACTTAAAAATTCAAATTGATTTTTTTATCAAAATTTTTATTTGCAACAATTTGAAAATAAGCAATTAACATCACCTCTTATAATTTTTAATTTATTTTTTAAGTTTCAATTGAATATCTATTTGTCATTTAGCATAATCCTTAATTATTTTTTTAACTTAACATTAAAAAAATTACTTATTCGAAATCAAGTAATTTCCAATCAGGTATCCCTTGCAATTCCTTTTGTTTATAATAGTTAATCCAATAAGGTTTCTCTTCTGCCAGGGGGATATGTTCATTTATCATTAGTGGCCTTACATCATTCCACCATTTATCATACTCTTTTCTCATATTTTCAACTACTTTCGGATATTGTGATGATATATCAGTTGTTTCTCCCAGATCATTGATTATATCATACAATTCTGAATTATTTACTAATCTGTATCGTTCGTTTCTGACAGCACAATTTTTGTATTTATGATTATCCGGATTTGAACTTTCTTCAGTTCCAAGCCAATTAGGATTTAATAACTGATTAGAAACATTATTTGGATGAAGTGGCCATCTTCCACAATGTATAAACCGATATCTTTCATCACCTTTATAAGACTTATTCATTAAATAAGGAAAAAAGCTCTGCCCATCCAAATTTAATATATCAGATATATCAATATCAGCAATTTCAGCAAGAGAAGGTAAAATATCATAATGATTTTGTAATGATTCAACTGTTCTTCCGGCATCAAGTTTACCAGGCCATCTTATAAAAAAAGGAACCTTTGTACCTCCTTCATGCGGACTGCCTTTAAAACCTTTCAAACCTGCATTGTATGTCTCGCCATGCGCTGTATTTCCTTCCCCAAATGTTGTTTTCCCATTATCTGACATAAAAATTAAAACTGTATTATTTGCAATACCCCATTTATCAACTCTTTCCATTAACTTTCCCAGATTTTCATCAACATTCTCTATCATTCCATAAAACCCCTGACTATATTCTGGATAACCTTTAATTTTAAATTTTTCCTTGTTTTTTTCAGGAGCGATAAAAGGGCCATGTGGAGCATTTGTTGATATATAAGCAAAAAATGGTTTACCATCTTTTAATTTACTTTTAATCCATGATGAAGCCTGATCAAAAAAGATATCTGTACAAAAGCCTTTTGTTTTAACAAAAATACCATTATGATTAACAACCGGATCAAAATATTTATTGTCAGGCACATCAGCACAAGAACCAGGATATACCTGTCCAATGCCTCCTCCACCATGAATAAATACTTCGTCAAATCCACGATTACCCGGTTGATATTCATCTTCGTCACCCAAATGCCATTTGCCAAATATACCGCATGTGTATCCTCCTCGTTTAAGCACCTGAGGTAAAGTTATTAACCCAAGTGCCATTCGCTCTCTTTCAAGAATTGTATGAGTAATTCCGTTTTTGAAAGGATGTCTTCCTGTCATTATTGCAGATCTGGTGGGAGCACAAGTAGGACTTACCTGAAAATCGTCAAAACTTATTCCTTGTGATTTTAACTTATCCATTGCGGGAGTATTGACATCAGGACTACCATGTGCAGATATATCACCATATCCCTGATCATCAGTAATAACTAATATTATATTAGGCTTTTGATTTTTTGGTTCTTTGTGACATTTTATAAAAAAAAATCCTGGCAAACAAACTATCATACTTAACTTAATAAAAAATGATGTTTTCATCCAATTAAAATTGAAAGTTTTCAAAGGCATTGGATGTAACTCCCTTATTTTAATTATGCTTTTTTGTGAAGCATTTCTGCATGGTCGTTTCATACATAAATAATTTTTAAAGTAAAACTTTTTTTCATCTTATTCACAATTTTGCAAATCCCTAAAGAAATATAATCATAAAATGCATAGGTTAATTTTTTTCTTAATCTTTCAAGACAAGAAAAAAGTTTTTGCTTTCTTTTGTTGTAAACATTACGTTCAATTTTAGAAAAAATACAAGCTCGCTCGATGTGTTTAAACAGCTGATAATAAGAGTTAATTCTCATGAATTCAAATATTAAATTCATTGCAATGAGCCAAGTATTATTAAGATTAAGTTTTCTAACTTGTTAAAAATCATAAGAAATTTCAAATTTTAATGTATTTCTCAAAATAATTTCACATAGTTTTGAACAAAATCACCTATCATATTTGATCAACTGATAATCAACTATATGCGCAATAGCTATTTGTAATATCAACAACTTTTTTATTTGTTTTTCAATTTACACACTTTATAGGATATAAAATGACAGATTCCAAACTAGTAGACTCCATATTACCCTCTTTTAAAGAAACGGTGATGGTATGTTTGCCGGCTGTTTTAAATTCAATAATACCCATTGGATAGTTCTGGTACTTTTCGGTTGCAGCTTGTTGGTTTTGTACTATTATACCTTCGTCGGTAGATATATTCCATACAATTCGTCCTTCCCCTTTATAACGAAGATCCAAATAATAGTAACCAGGCTGAAAAACATCTAAAACCCAACTAACTGAACTTTCTTTTGTCCACTTACTAATCTGATCTACATGTTTCCATTCACCAAATTTCTCCATCCACCTGACTGGTTCATGCTTTGCACCTTTAACATCCGCAAAAACAGTAAGTAGATCTGTACCAATATTAGGTGAAAGACCAAGAGCCGAGTCTATATCTTCTTGCTGTACACTGCTATTAAAAGTAATCTCGATAACTGATGCAGTAATATCACCAGGTTCATAAGGGATATTAAAAACTGTCCAGTTTCTAACATTTTTAAATGAAAGCTCCTCATTCCCAGACTCTTTTAATAATCGTGCCGAAAGTATTTCTTTTTTTAAACCAGGTAAATATAAAGAACCATCCTGTGGCCATTTGAAAACTGAAAGATACATGGAATTATTATTGGTAGTGATATCTCCCCATGGCATAGCATACCCCCAAGGAGAAGACCCGGCATCATATATTACAAATGGATATTTTTTAATCCATGCTCCCGTTTCACGAAGAAACTGAACACCTATTTCAGGAATATGCCCCAGTCCATCTGGACCTACATTAAAAAGATAAGTTCCACCCCGTGCAACAGTTGATACCAATCTGCTCAAAATTTCTTTTGAACTCTTAAAATTATTATCATACCATGCATATGACCACGAATCATTGTTAGTATCACAAGTCTCCCATAATCCATCAATATTTCGTGGTGGCACTTCCATATCCCCAATACTGACATAATCCCCCATTCCATGACCTACACGACTACAGAGCATTGCATTTGGCTGCAATTCCCTAACAATATCAACCAACTCAACAACCAACTCCTTTTTCATATTTCCGGGTGTATCAAACCACACAAAATCAATTTCACCATAATTGGTGCAAATTTCTTTTACCTGTGGTTTACACTTTTCATAAAAATATTTTTCAAATGTGGCATCAGAACCATCAGCGTTTTTCATCGGACCACCAGATGCACCCGGAGTTGTCCAGTCCTGATTATGCGAATAGTAAAAACCAAACCCAAGCCCCAGCTCTTTACACGCAACTGACAGCTCTTTCATGGGATCACGGGCAAAAGGTGCGGCATCCACAATATTGAACGAGCTGGCTTTCGATTCGAACATGGCAAAACCATCATGATGTTTACTGGTAATAATAATGTATTTCATACCTGCATCTTTGGCCAATTGAGCAATAGCTTTGGCATTAAAATAAATTGGATTAAACTCTTTGGCAATAGCTTTGTATTCTTCAACCGGGATACCGGCCATTCTTGGATTCATAATCCATTCGCCTATTCCATAATAAGTTTTTTCTTTCCATACACCGCCCAGATGGGAAAATAATCCCCAATGAATAAACATCCCAAAATTGCTCTGGTCAAAAAGCTTGCCGCGTCCTGCCCTTAAAGCATCGACTGAAACGTTGGTATCACCCCACATCTTATCCATGCTTTGGTCTTTTTCTTTATCCTTTTGAGCCATTCCGCTGAAATTGAAGAATAATACTAAAAAACCAAGAATTATATTTTTGAGATTTAATCGTCTTATTATATGCATTTTCTATATTATTGTGTTTGTTTTATTATTTTTTCACTTTAACCATAAGTGAACTATAAATTTTATCGTCTTTGGTGATTCCATTTACGAAAAAATATTGAGCTTCTTCTGGCAACTTTGTTGTTATTGTTTTATCAGAGGCTGAAATTTCAGCCTCTGATTCAATCCAATCATAAGCTTCGGCACTCCAATTAGCCGTATCGGTAGTATAATACGCGACGGCTTTATCTATTTCCCCGTTGAAATAAAATGTATTTCCTATATCTTTTTTCTTAAAACTTAATGGTTCAACTGAACCTTTAACAACATAATCGGCAAAAGAGTAAATCTCCTCAGGCTCCCATCCCGGGGCATGGCCGTGTTTCATGTCATGTTCAACATGTAGGTATTTCTTTTCACTTCCGGATGCACAAAATGTTTTTGTAAAACTATTCATTGAAAAATGATGATCGTTAGTGCCATTTACAAAAAGCGTTGGCTGACTCTGTATAGGCATATAAAGTGAAGGTTCCCAGTTTTCAAGATAAAATTGTTTTGATTCAGGGGAATGTGCACTTAGCTGTTTGATATAGGTTGGTGCTTCCTGTAAATATCCACAACCGTAAACCGGGATGGAAAAAGCAAAGCGGTTATCTATACCGGCAACCACATTTGTTAATATTCCTCCCCATGAAATTCCGGTAATCCCGATTTTTTGCATGTCAACTTCCGGGAAGCTGCGTAATAAACTATTGGCCAAAATTATATCGGCAACGGCATGATAAAACCACTGATCTTGTAATTCTTCATGAATTATATCCAGGAAAAAGCCTTTGCGATAGGGACCAGAAAACTTAGTGGTTTGATGTTTCATTTCCAGTTTACTATTCTGATCTGCTGGTCCGGGAACCTGTCCTTCCAAAGCAATTGAAATAGCAACATAACCCCGATCAGTCCATTTCTTAACCCAATCAGGGAAAACAGTTCCGCCTCCACCATGCACCAAAACCACAGCCGGGGCTTTCTCCCCTTTTTTAAGTGACTCAGGAACTCCATACCAGCAAAATACTTTGGTTGGATTGCCATGAAAGTTCAATCCATCAAAAAACAGACCTGTAAGATTTTGATACTGTCTGTATTTATCGTATTCGCTGGTTAATTCCGATGGTGGCACCTTAAAAACACCTGCTTCTGAAAGTCTGTTTTTTATCCATACCGGCCCTTTCTCCGATGAAACCAGAGATTCTGTTCCATTATTGTTTCCGGATTTAAGAGCGACACAACCAAAAATTAGAATTATTAAAACACTAATTGAAATAACGATAAGATATTTGCATGAGTTCTGCATCGCATTGAAGATTGAAAAAAACATCTTATTCCCCTACGGCTAAATAACCAGCATTTTGAAACCAGTTGTTTTCCTTGTTTAATTCTATTTCTGATGTTGGTATTGGCATTAAAATTAAATTTTTTATTTTGATAAAAAAATATAAACTGGTTTTTTCAAAACCAGTTTATATTAACTATTTCATTCTCAATATCAACCCAAACATCACAATGTTCAAATTTCCGAGTATAAATCCATCCATCTTTTATAGCGTCACCTTTGGGCTTGCCTAAAGGTTTATCAAACTCAGGATGCCATAAAAATGTACCATGTTCTCCTTTGTATCCCCATGAATAACAAAAATAAGTATTTAATCCTGCTGCAATTAAAAATGTAGCTAATGGGAAAATTAATTGTTTATATGCTAATTGTGCAAGTTCATTAAATGGTTTTTTCATCATTAACGAGTCTTGCCAGGTAAAATTTGGGAATCCTTTTACAACTACAAATTTTTTCTTTTTACTTACCTGTTGTATTATTTCGATATTTTTAGCAATAGTGTTTTTATTTTTAAGTGACATATCTTTTGCCGACAAAATTGTAAAGTGTTCTATCATGACTCCGTCCATATATTTAAAATAATGTTCAGCCAAATTTTCCCACATACTTTTATACCAACGCAATCCATTAAACATTAAAGTCTTTTTTGGTGTTTTCTCGCGTATTTCCTTAATACTTTTCATCACTCCTTCTTCTAGAGCTTTTTGTTTAGCAAATCCGAATTCTTCAATATTTTGTTGTAATGAAAAATCAAATTGAGGTAGTCCGTCAATAAAAACACCATCAATGAAAGGTGTATTAACCACATTAACTACTGACGAAACCCACCATTCACGAAAATGCGGATTACTATGATCATATTTTTCCCAGCCATTTCTGTCATAAACAATATTTCCTTCCTTGTCTTTCAATGCCCATTCTGGATGAGCTCCAAACACTTTTGCTGATTCGTATCTGCCACGATGACAGTTTATTGATGCACTCCAATAAGATAAGATTTTTATATCAGGATTCTTTGCTTTTATTCGTATGGCATCATTCATTATACCTGCTTCAGTTGAGCCATATTTCTTGTAGCCATGCGTTTTTTCCAATACAATCAATGAAAAATGTTTGACCAGAAATGATATCTCGTCATCAGTTAATCCATAATCATTACCGAAATGTGCCATATTTGGTACTTTAGCCCAACTAAAAGAAGGCATAAGATTGTGATTATTAACTGTTTGGCCTTCTGAATCAAGTTTGGCACACATATTTAAGCTAGAAAAAGGAAAAATAGTTAAAACAGTTCCTGAAGCTAAGTAGTTGATTATAAATTTTCTTCGATTAATGTTATTTATATTTTTCATCCGTAAATAATTTATAAATTTCTAATTTAAAGCAGTTTAAAAAACAGATATAAATGATCGTTTATAATATACTTCCCCAAAAAGATACTTCCCCTATTACAACATTTGGTCTATTTCCCCAAGTTTCAAGAAACTGAATTCTTATAAACCGAACAGGAGGGATATTGTCAGGAAACTCATGCTCGTCTCCTCTTAATGCATACTCTCTATCTTCATCAGTAAGCGGACCTTCACCGGACGGTTTATATGAATGAGCATCATAAAGAAAAGACCAACCATCAAGAGAACCCGTTTCTCTCATTCCATCAGTAATTTCTGTACATCCATAAATTTTATAGTGCTTTAAATTTTGGACTTTATAAGTCCATAAATCATCAGTTAAATCAGTTCTTAACCTTTGCCACATTTTATAACGACTAAGTACTACTGTTTGACCTAAGTCAAAAGTTATAAACCTATTTATTGCATTTTCTTCAGTGAAAGTAACAAAACATTCATTATTTTGTGCAATAATATTATTCCACATTTTTGACAAAGGATAATTCGCATTATATGGAAGAATATCATTAGGTAAGATAGGTAAAACTGCTTCAAACTTACTTTTATCTAATTCTACTTCATAAAGTGGTTTAACTGTTTTTTCCAGTAATTCTGAATAGTTATCCCAACGATCTCTTATTTTTATTCCTAAAGTTTTAGGTATCGTATCAAGACCCCTAATAAAGCCAAATCCATTTTTAGCACTGGTATAAAAGTTTTCAAGTTCTACCCACTCTCCCTTATAATCTATCATAGAAACATTTACAATTAAGTAAGCTTCAGTGTCGTTTTGCCAGGAAACTTTTGCACCACCAAAACTAGGAGTCAATTCAATAGTTTCGAAAACACTTGTCAAAGGTGATTTTAAGGGATTGATTGTAACATCAACAGATTCTGATTTATTACCACTATTGTCAATACTGAATAGTTTTATCAGATAATCTTTTTCTTCGGCAAAACCTTCAATTTTTATATTGTTATAATATAATGATGATTTTAGATTATATTCTGTTTCATTTATTGTATACACAGCTTCAACACATAAGAAATCATCATCCCACGGTATTTCATAATAAATAATAGCACCACCAGGAATATTCTCTACATTAGTAATTGTAACAACTCCTGGAGGTTTGCTATCAAGAGGATCACTCCAATCTTTAACTTCCGAACATCTATTAACTAAAAAACAGACTATCGGAATTAATAACATAATTATATTTTTTTTCATAAACCAATAATTTAAAAATAATATTCAGAAATAACTTCAATAAAAGATTTACTATTTTTCATATATTTCTTACCAACCAGGGTTTTGAACAAGGTTCTTATTTTTCAACAAATTACCCGTCCTTAATGGCCATAAATAATCTTTTGATATAAAAGTTGGCAAAAACAAATCATTTACAGTATAAAAATCTTCAGGAGTTGAACCAAGTATATTCAATCCCTGAATTGGTTCATTCATATATTTTTCAGAAAGTTTCCAGCGTCGTAAATCCCAAAATCTGATTCCTTCAAAAGCCAGTTCATTTAATCTTTCTCTTTGAATAATTTCTCTCATACCATTTTTGGAATACGGTTTATCAGGCTGATTTGAATAATTTTGCCAACTCTCAACAACACCTTTCAATCCTGTGCGTTCTCTCACCAAATCAATATATTCATAAACTCCCGCATCTGGAGTTTCTTTAGTCTCATTTAGTGCCTCACTATACATCAAATACAAATCAGCTAAACGAATAACCGGAAACGGATATAAAAAGAATGTTGGGATTGAACTTGTTTTAGATAATCCTGTTAACCGGCTTACAACTTTTTTTACCAAATAACCTGTACTAGAATGTTCATTTGCACGAAAAGGACCGATTGAGTTATATCTTAATTTAATTGTCTCCATTGATTTATCAGATATGTTGCCAAATCCATAAAAAGTTCCTCCATCAAACGTTATGGCACCATAAAATCTGGGTTCGCGATTAAAATGTAATTGTATTGTTTCGTATCCTTCACCAATGTACATTTTACTATTGGCATCACCCTTAACAATCTCAAATAAATCAATATTTTCCCATTCTTTGTCTTCTTCAATTGGAATTCCATTGCGGGTATAAAATTGCTTAACAACATTTAGAGTTGGCGCATTCAAAAACTGCAAGTCACCATATAAATGTTTTTCATCAATGGCAGGAAGACTAATTCTTTGCAGATAGGCTGGACCAAGAGCTCCCCATATAATCTCTTCATTCCATCTCTCTGTTACGGCACCTCTTACCTGCATTGCTAAAGCAGTTTCCATACTTACAGAAATGTTAGTAGTTGAAAAATCAAATAATTTATGTCCTGCCTCATGGGCAATATCAATTGCTTCTTTTAAAGCCTTTGTTGCTCTTTCCCATTTTAAAGGATCATATTCCTGAGAAAACAAATAAACACCTCTGTTATCTACAAACCCATTGTAATCCCAATTCCCGTTGAACAAAGGGCTTGCAGCCAAAGTCAACACCTGGGCTTTAATAGAGTAAGCGATTGGTTTAGTAAATCTTCCAGCATTTTCTGTAAAATTTTGAATCTGAAGTGGAAGATTGATAATAGCTTCATCAAGTAATTCAACTATATAATCCACTACCTGATCTACTGGTTCCCTGTAAACCTGCACTTGTTCGCTAGTTGCACTTATGGGTAAATTTTTATCCAATATAGGAATGGGGCCATACATACGTAACAGCCAAAAATGGAAATAGGCTTTCAGGCATTTTACTTCAGCAATCCATTGTTTTCTCTCCCAATCTTCAATATCTAACAGTTTGTGAATATTATCAAGAAAAATATTACAGTCAGAAATGCCGGTAAATAAAGGCTTACCACTATTTAAATTATATGAATCCTGATGACTTCCCCAATAATTTCCTAAAGGTGAATCAGTTCCCTGTTCCCCTTTTGCAATATACCACATGTTTTTATCAATTTGATCATTCGCATCATTAAAAATCCAAACTTCATCACCTGCTAAAAATCCTGGATTTGACCTTCCTGCAATCTGTGCAAAATTAGGTAAAAATGAATAGCACCCATACAAGTATCCTTCTGCCTGATAGCGTTTATTAAAAGCATGATCAATTGTAGGAACATTGTCAGGTATAATATCTAAGTAGTCTCCACATGAAGTATAGATTAGTAAAAAACTAATAAGAATTTTCGTTTTTTTAAATTTATTTTTATTCATAATCTTTAAAATGAAATGTTAACACCTAAATTAATAACTCTCTGTATTGGGTATCCTAAACCATTACCTCCCATTTCAACATCCCATAGTTTGAACTTGCTGAAATTTAACAAATTTGTTCCACTGACATATAATCTACAAATATTGATATTCAATTTATCCAACAATGTCTGGGGTAATGTATAACCAACTTCCATACTTTTCAGACGTAAAAAAGAACCGTCCTGCATAAACCATGTACTTCTTTGTGTGTTATTTGCAATATTGTAATTTGATAAGCGAGGCCAGGAAGCATAAATATTCTGTGAAACTTCATTCCAGTAATCATCTGCTATAAATTTGAGTAATCCATTTTCCAGTATTTTATTTCCGCTAAGTGTTTTTAAAAATGGCGATAAAGAATTAACATCCAACCAAAATGATGATCTTGCAGATCCTTGAAAAAAGAATGACATATCAAAACTTTTATAACCTGCTGATAATCCAAAACCGTAATTAATTTCAGGAGTTGTGGGATATCCGATCGGCACCATATCTATTTCATTTATGACCCCATCTCCGTTTATATCTTTATATTTAATATCTCCCGGACCATATTCTCCAAATTCCTGCCTAGGTGAATTTATAACATCAAAATCATCAATAAAAAGTCTTTCCGCTACATAACCCCATCTTTGTGAAATCGGACATCCTACTTTTGATCTCCAAGGTATTTCAGAATAGTCAGGTTCTTCATAAAATTTAAATATTGAACTGGCATAAGTTAAATTCCCCCTGCCTACAAACCATATTCCATTACTCAAATTTTGATTATAGTCAACTGAAATATCTGCACCCTGTCCCTTTGCTTCACCAACATTAGCTAATGGAGTTGCCCATAATCCCATAGTGGAGGGAATATCAGCACGAGGCTGTAAAATGTTTATGCGATGCTCTTTAAACAAATCTGTCAAAATATTAATTTTATCATTAAACAATCCTAATTCAATTCCAAAATTTGTTTTATAAGCTATTTCCCAGCCTATTTCAGAATTGGAGTAATTATTAATTTTAACTCCACTTCTCACCTTTGAATTCACTTCATATCCAGATGTGAAAGAACCACCTGAATTAAGATTAACATTGGATAAATAGAAAAATCTTTCTGAACCAATTTCATCATTCCCTACCAATCCATAAGTGCCTTTTATTTTCAGATTGTTAACAAAATTTTGGATATTTCCTTGCCAGAAAGATTCATTACTGATAATCCAGCCCAATCCTATTGACGGGAAAAATCCCCAGCGATGGCCTTTATCAAACTTTTCAGAACCGTTATATCCAAAATTAAATTCTGTAAAATATTTCGAATTATAAGAATAAGTAAGCCGGCCTGACAAACCAAGATTCCTCTTAGGCAATGATTCAATTAACGAGTTTGCATTACCATTTAATTCATTTCTCATAATTGCAACAAGCATACCACTAACATCGTGTTTATTGAAATTATTATCATACAACAATGAAGCTTCTCCATAAAATGAACTTAATACCTGTTTGTAACCAGGATGATAACTTAAATATTCAGTTCCGCTTTCAGTATTCATTTCAATTAACATATATTTATCAGTTAATTTATCATAGTCTACAACGCTGTAATAAAAAGGGTTATAAGATCTTGACAAACTAAAAGCAGAATTTCTTGTTGTATTGCCTAAAACTCTTCCGCTAAATCCATCCAACCATTTACTAAAATCCTGCTTTAATTCAAACTGGGCTAACATAACAGTTTTGCTTTCCTGTCTGTATCCGGAAACCATTTCTGCATAAGGATTAAAATATGTTTCACCTCCGCTGACATCTCCGCCAAAAAGAATATGTTGTTCATACTGATACTTCTCATCAGGCTCAAAATATGCAGGAAAACGGACCGGGCTGACATACAGCGTTTTTTTATAAAGATCATTTCCTCCCGGAACTGGTCCCGTATAATCATCAAATGTTCCGTGAACCCTGACAATTGCTTCAGTTGAATTCGTTAAATTAATATTTATGTTGGAACGAATCAAATATTTTTTTAAATCAATGTTGTTGTTAAAGTTATTTCGCTTGTCAACTTTTAAAATACCATTATCTTGTGAAATCGAACCTGCAATATAGTATCTTGCAACTTTACCCCCACCGGAAATATTTACGTTTGCCCTTTGGTTGATTGCGACTTCTTTTGTGAGAGCCTGCTTCCAGTCAACAATGGGGAAAGCATAAGAATTTGTATTTCTTATTGTATTGTCAATTTTTTCATTTGAATAAGACAATGCAGAAAGAGGGTCCCTTGTTCTCGCAGCTTCATTTGCCAGTTTCATGTAAGTAATGGGATCTGCCATTTCAATTGTTTGCGTTGGAGCAGAAAATGAGTTTTCAAAACGGAATGATACTTTCACCTTTCCCTCTTTTCCCTCTTTTGTTGTTATTAATATTACCCCATTTGCTCCACGCGCACCATACAAAGCGGTTGCAGTTGCATCTTTTAAAATTGAAAAGCTTGCAATATCATCAGGGTGCAGTCTGGATAAATCACTTGTTGTTACCTCCACATTATCAATCAAAATAAGAGGGTCCACTTTCCCTGTTCCAAATGTTGTAATTCCCCGAATAAAAAACTGGGCATCATCTTGTCCCGGCTCACCACTGGTCTGGTATGATATTATACCTGCCATTCTGCCTGACAAAGCCTGTGTTAAGTTACTTGAGGGAATGCGCAGCTCTTCTGCTCTTACAGTTTCAATTGAAGAAATAACACTTTCTTTTTTTTGTTTGGCAAAAGCTACTACTGTAACTTCTTCTAATTCATCAATTTTCTCACCCATCTGAACATTGATGGTATTTTGATTATTAATATCAATAACCTGGCTTTCCATTCCCACAAATGAAAAAACTAATTTAT
>CAZXTX010000037.1:0-14223 GCA_964643695.1 uncultured Mariniphaga sp.
GATGAGTTTGCATTATCAATCAGATATACTTTCTGATAAAGTTGAATTGATATTATACAAAAGCCCCCGGGATTCCGGGGGCTTTTGTTATTGCCTGCTTGTTACAATACTTCGTTAAAAACAATGTTAAATAATTGATAATGAGCAAAGTAAACTATAAAATGTTTAACTAAACTCATGATAATCAACATCTAACTCTTGTTACAAGAAAAATTTTCTTTTTTGTTTTCATTTCGTATTATTTCAAGTTGTTCGTATCAGGCCTGATTCGGCCATATGGCACAACAGTTATAAGAGTTTCAACTGACCTTTTTTACATCATATTCCTAAAGACCTGAGTTTGGAAATGAACTTGGCCGAAACTAATTTAAACCCGTCATCATTCGGATGAATTTCGTCGTGCCAAAAATCAGGATCTTGTGGTACGGTATTTCGCAAGTCAATAAAATGAACATTATTATAATTTACTGACAAATCTATTAACATCTGATTGAATTTATCCATTACAAATTTTATCAGTTTTTTTCTGTCTTTGTCCAACGTTAAATTGCCTTTGTCTATCATTGGCTTTCCTATCCATTTTCCATTCGGCTGAGGCATAATGTAATCATAGCCGTGCAATATGACAGGTAAGCCCGGAAATTCAGCTGTCAGAATATCTAAAAAACCTTTATAATAGGTTTCAATAACTTTTATTTCCGTACTCCAGCTATTTTTCAGAAAAGTATCAATCTCATCAGTGTTTCCTTTTACCAGCATGTTCGGAAAAACCTCAAAAAAATCATTTCCGCCGCCGCTTAAAATAAATGCTTCCGGTTTGTGTTTTCTGATAGCATCCAGATATTCACCTAAATGATACATGTTTCTTATTACATCTCCTGCCGTATCCAGACTTTTCACGTTATAATCATCTTCATCTATAATATAATCAATCACATCCTTTACCTCTTTGGATAATGTAACTCCGAGTTTTTTATATCTGGGATATTGAAACCATGAATCACCTTCTGATACAAGTATCTTTCGGTTAGTATCTGACAGGCGCTCTGAAAAAAGTTTATCCCTTTTTTTTCGTGCGATGTTATTTGCATCATCTAAAAGCTTTTCTTTGATATTAAACAGAGGAGCAGACTCGATTACCCCGGTTGTCTGAAAGTTGTAGTTTTTCACAACCTGAATATGGCTCTTAAGCTGATATTCACCGGTAAAAGGCCCGGCAGGCACATATTCAAAATAAAAATCCAATGTTTCTGCAACCTTATTTTCATCACTTAATAAAGATTGCAGTTCATCTATTGTTACAGGGTTTTTCATGATTTAAAAATTTAAAAATTATGACTGAAATTTTTCTCTTTTAAATTGTTCAATATGCTTTTAATTAAAATCCCTCTGTTTGATGGCTGATTTTCCCCTTTTTCATTAATTTGAAACCCTCCATTTGCAGACTGTTCATTTTTACCTGCATGATGGAGGGCAACAACTTTCCACTTTTTATTAAAGACCGGAGATCCGCTTGAACCTTCCTGAGTATCTGTTTTATAAAAAAGATAGTCATTCCATGAACTTATTATATCATCTGGCAGTGCCATTTTTTTATAGTTCCCTCTGGGATGCTGTATAATTGTAACTTTTTCTCCGATTTTAGGATTAAAAAATGATTCAAGCTCAACAAATCCCCATTCTGATAAAGGAGTATTTCCATTTTCTCTGATTTTCACTATTGTATAGTCTAATTCGTATTCCGGACTTGAAATAAAAATGGATGAATCAAGCTGATAAATAATATGATTCAACACATTATTTTCTTTATCGGTCATATAATTGAAAAGAATTCTTGAGCCGTCTGCAACTTTTTTATTTGATATTACATGATTATTTGTCATTAAGAATCCTCCGTTAAGTATAAATCCTGTTCCGGAATCACCATCTTCGGTTTCAACCTTGCAGACAGCCATTGAAGATTTCAAAGCTTTGTAATGCCAACTCAGAAAATCAACAAAATCATCATCACCAATTATTTTTTCAAGCCCCTCTTTGTTGGGGACTAACAGATCATACTTTTTAGTTGCCCTGTCAATATCAATAATGGTATTGATTAACTCTTTATTCTCATCATTTTTTTCAATATTATTCAGATTTATTTCCTTACTGAAATTTCTGACGGAGTTCAAAGAATCTGTTTTCTCTACTTCTTTAAACATATTTTTCAATTCATCAATTTCCGGAAAATCATCAGAAGCTATTTGAACTAAATCTTTTACTCTGTTACGTTTATTTGCTTCAAGAAGAATATTATGCCAATTTATATTTGCTTTATCATTAAAGGCTATAAATCCTTTAGGAATTCCGGCCATATCAACCATCATTTTGCCGTCTTCCTTATCAGGATATAAATCTATTAATATCCTTTTCAACTCTGTTAATTTTTTATTCCAGGTTGTCATAATCATTTTTTAAGTTAACCCATATCTGATCAGGTTATCAACAAGCTCTTCAACTTTTCCCTTTTCAATACATTTTTGCAGGAAATTTGCTGACTCATCTACCATTTTTTTGCCCTGATACCACAAATTCGGATTTATAATGATTTCGCTTGAACATGTTTTCAAATCATCCAAATCCAAATGGTTATCAATAAACTTTTTAATCATTTCAATGGTTAACGAATTAAATACTTCATTTTTAATTCTTTCTTTCAATAAGAATAAATGAGATTCAGAAGAGGGATTGATACGCCTTAATTCTTCGGGAGAGGAAAACATAACATCATTTTGATTTAAGAGCGGGTCATTTATAAACGGATCAATGAGATATCTGCCATCACGACCACCTATATATTTATATTCTCCGAGAAATAATCTGATATCATTTCTAAAATTGTAATCAGATGAGTCAACAGTAACATATACAAAGTCGTAAAGCAAACTGCCTGATTTTTCATACTCCATTATTGTAAATGGATGATATATTGTAGGATGAATATCATTTTTTATTTTTAACTGATCAGTAGAATCTATTTTTAAATATGCTTTTGGGATTCCTCTTACAGAAGAAAACCTTACTGCCCAGTTAATATCCATTTCAACCCAGTGAGCTTTCATGTTTGAAATTATCGTTCCTTCACTGAGCTTAAAATATTTCCAAACTTCTTCACTCAACAGAACAGGTATTCCGAGTGATGAATTGTTACCAAAACTAACACAGGCAATTCGCCAACCATTGACATCCGGAGGTAATTTTAATGTTCCTACCCCACTCAGCACTTTTTGTGATTTTCCTTGAGGTGTATAATGCTGCCACTTATCACTAATATATTCAATCTGACTTTTGTCAATCGTTCTGTAATGCTTTGAATCCTTATGAAAATACAATCCGGGAACACGGGCAACATGTTCGGACAAAACAAGATTGTCGAATAAAAACAAAGTCTCTCTATTTTCCTTTCCGCTTAAAATATATTTCCAGAATTGTTCTTCAGAATAAATTCTCTGTTCCTTAAAATCGTTAAGCTCAGAACTTTTAATTTCTTCGTTTATTAAATCACTAACAGAATAATTCTCCAATGACTCAATAACTTTTGTTGCTGTTATGGCATCTCTTAAAGACATTTTGGAATTTCAGGTATAATTAAAAATTTATCACGAAAATTTTTTGTCAGTAAATTACTGCACTCTCCTCAAAAGAGTACCACTTATCCAGCCTGTTAAAACATCAATATTTTTATCAGGTTTATCAATAACATTAACGTAAAACCAGCCCAGACTGCTTTTCAAAAATTCAACCTTAACTCCTTTGTGCAGCTGTCCGTATGAATCATATTCCGTTCCCGGCCCTCTCCTGATATTTACATTATTTGTTATTACTTCATAAATATCCACCAAATCGTTTTCACGCCCTAACAGTTTTGCCCTGAAGCTCTCCATCGGAAACAACGGGCCGGGGTCATTTTTACGATAAGGCGAAATATCATCATGCCCTAAAATATCCTCAATTTTATATTTTTCAATTAAAACTTTGCAAACTTCAAGGCAGGAATCAATCTGAGTCCCGGAATATTCATACCAGTATGACATGGAGCTTTCGTGCTTATGCCTTGCTTCAACAACATTTTCTTTAGAATATTCCTTTTTAAACCACGATACATATTTGTCACCTACTTTTTCAAGTCTTCCGGGATTATCCAGTTCAATACCTATTGAAAAGTTATTAAACCCCGACAGGTTTGCCCAGTTGCTTACACCCGCATGCCATGCCTTTCTGTTAAAATCTATCAGCTGATAAATTTTACCGTCGCGCCCTATAACCAAATGAGCCGATGCACCTGCAGCCGGATTTTTAAACCAGCTGACCGATGATTCGGCACTCTGGCCGGCAGTAAAATGTATAATAATAAAGCTCGGTTCAATGTACCCGCCTTTGTTTACTGTAGTATCCTGAATAATGTTTTCAAAGGAATTTTCAGGAACCAATTTGTGTCTGATAATTTTCATACTGCGTCTGTTTAATTAATAATTTAAATTATGAAAATCCGTCCTTGTTTGAAAAAAAAGTAGTAATCGATTTTTTAATGGCTGGCCGGATATATCCTCATCTGTTTCAAAAAGCAAAAAATTACATTCAATTTACAGATATTTTATTTCCATGTCAACACATCAGACACTATTTTTAAATAATTAATTTCATTTATATGACTTTTTACACCACAATTTCCTGTTAATTTTCGGATTGAAATATCATAAAAGGGACAAAAACTAAAAAGCAACACCATTTTTAGTTTAAATAATTAAAAGATTGTGCTTATTTCATTCTAATTGAAGCACCTTTCATTTGACTAATAAAAAAAAGTATTATTTTTGCGCCGTTTTTAAGCAATCTCTTTTTCGTACATCAGCGAAATACATTGCCAACATTTAAAAAAGTTAGAGATGGATTTAATAAAATTTGTAGAAGAAGAATTTAAGGTAGAAAAGGAACATCCGAAATTTTCTGCCGGCGATACCATTACTGTCAGTTACCTTATTCGTGAAGGAAACAAGGAGCGTATCCAGAATTTCCGTGGTGTGGTTATGCAAATCAGCGGTACCGGAAATACCAAAACATTCACAGTACGTAAAATGTCAGGAAATATAGGTGTGGAAAGAATTTTTCCGTTGAAATCACCTTTTATTGACAGTATTGAAGTGAACAAAAGAGGTAAAGTGCGCCGTAAAAGAATTTTCTATCTGCGCGGACTTACCGGAAAAAAAGCACGTATCAAAGAAAAAAGATTTTAACAATCCGGTTTACGGGAAAAGAAAGGCTTTCGGCAGAAGGCCTTTTTTTTTATCCTTCAAGCAGCTCTTTTGCAGCCATCAGCGTAGTTTCAGTGATATTGTCACCGCCCACCATTTTAGCCAGCTCCTCCACCCGCTCATTTTCATTAAGCAGCTTTACCGATGTAAAAGTCTTTCCGCCTTCTTCGTATTTATATACAACATAATGCGCATCGCCCCTGGCAGCTATCTGCGGAAGATGGGTAATATTTATTATCTGGGCCGAATCTGAAAATGTTTTCATGATATTTCCCATTTTCAAAGCTATTTCGCCCGAAACACCGGAATCAATTTCATCAAAAACAACTGTTGGCAGATTACCTGAAGTTCGCAGAAGGTTCTTAATTGCCAACATAAGCCTCGACATTTCGCCCCCCGATGCAATTTTTGAAATTTCATCAGGTTCAGTATCTGTGTTGGCACTAAACAGCAGTGAAACCTCATCTTTACCGGCAGTAGTATAACCGGCCAATTCCTCATGAACCACTTTCAGTCTGGCTTTTGGCATTCCAAGCTGATACAGGTCACCAAGAACCGCCTTCTCAATTTTGGGAAAAGCTTTTTTACGCAGTGCAGTCAGTGCTGCCGATTTTTCTTCAAGCTCAGTCTGCAACTTTTCAAGTCCGGCTTTTATCTGTTTTATCTCATCATCATACCCGGTTACTTTTTCAATTTTAGAAGCAAACATATTCTTCAGTTCAATCAGTTCGGAAACAGTACTTACATGATGCTTCTGCTGCAAAGTGTATATCAGGTTCAGACGGTCATTAATTTTTTCAATACGTGCCGGATTATGTTCGGTTATCTCTGCAATTTTTTCAGTTTCATCAAGAATATCCCTGAGTTCCAGCATGCTGCTTTCAAGCCGGTCGGTCAAGGACGAAGTGCTATTAGCAAAGTTTCTGACACTATCCATTCGCCTGTGACTTTCTTTTATTTGCCGAATTACTGAAAACCGTTCATCATCCAATAAATTAATAACCTGAGTAAGTGCCTCTTTTATCTCTTCGGCGTGTGTAAGCTGCTCCAGTTCTGCTTCAAGTTCTTCCTGCTCATTTTCGGTTAAGCCGGCTTCTTCGAGCTGATTAAACTGAAATTCCCAATAATTGAGATCACTTTTCTCTCTTTCACTTATCTCGGTTATTTCCTTAAACTCATTTTGCAGTTTCCTGAACTGTTCATAACAATTTCGGTATTCTCCGAGCAGCTTCGAACTGTCTGCCACAGTATCAACAATGTTGAGCTGAAATTTCCGGCTGCCCAGTTCCAGGTTCTGATGCTGCGAATGTATGTCAATAAGTTTGAGACTCAGTTCATGCAACACTTTCAGATTTACAGGAGTATCGTTTATAAATGCACGTGATTTTCCTGACGGTGTTATTTCCCTTCGGATAATGGTCAGTTTATCGTAATCAAGATCATTTTCATCAAAAAAAGGAGACAGATTATACCGTTCCACATCAAAAACACCCTCCACAATACATTTTTCCTCATGATTTTTCAAAACCGACATATCTGCACGGTTCCCGAGTATCAATCCCAAAGCACCGAGAATTATCGACTTTCCTGCCCCTGTTTCACCGGTAACAGAATTTAAACCGGAATGAAATTTAACCTCAAGGCTGGTAATAAGTGCATAATTGGAAACGGTAAGTTTAATCAGCATAAATCAGTTATAATTCATCACTTTCTTCAATTTTTTTATACTTGCTTCCGTTTGAGGGATCCACTTCATTGAGGATTGCAAGCACGCGGTTACGTTCATCGGGATATGACTTTGAAAAGATATTTACAATTTCATCAGACTTGGCATCAAAAAACATCTGTAAAATATAAACCGACGGGCGGCGGCGAAAAACCGTCTGAATATCACGAAGTGAAGTTGCAATGTTGGACCTTCCGTCTTCAGGTTTTCCCGACATCACATCAAGTCCCTGCCTATGGTAATTATACATACAGTTTCTGAATGATGAATAAGACTTATTCAAAACGTTTTCAATAAGCCAGTAACGGTTTCTTTCACTTTCAAAAGCCTTCCATCCACGTTCCCTTGCATCGCGCGAATTGTTAACAATTGCCTGTGCCTTCTCAAAATATGGTGTTCCGCCTTCGGGTGAAAAGGTGTCATAATCAAACCCTAAGATTATATATGCATAATATGCAAGAATATTTGTAAGATTATCCCTGTTTGAAGTTTCATTAAACTCAAGCGGCTGAAATTCAACATACCGGCAATGAAAATCATTATCCTTAATATTCAGCACCGTGGTTTCGTAACTGGTATTAAAAACCGGCCGGGTAAGCTGAACCTGAATTGAACCCCTGAATTCGTCGGAAGAAATTTGCTCGTCAAGCCTGATCAGTATATTGCACCTTATCTTTTCATCATATGAATAAACATGGTTAGTCCATTTTCGGTTGTTCATAAATTCATATATATCGGCCTGCATTGTACGGAACAACTGCCGGTTTGCACCCTGAATTTTTTGAGCCGAAACCGTAACGTTACAGCGAAATTCCTGTGCAAACAGAGATATACCCGACAAAAAAACTATGGTAAAAACAATTATTTTCCTCATATCAAATCTCCTCCGAAAGGGTAAAAATAATAAATTCAGACTGAATGTTCACTCTTTTCACTAAAAATCAATTCCATCATATCCACAATATCGGCAGCCACCTCTTTCTTGGATTTTAACTCAAAAACCTGCGTTTTATTGTTTTTTCCGAAAATTGTAATTTTATTGGTATCGGTTCCAAATCCGGCACCCGGATCGTTTAACGAGTTCAGCACAATAAAATCCAGATTTTTATTTTCCAGTTTTCTTTTTGCATTTTCAGCCTCATTGTCAGTTTCAAGGGCAAAACCGGCAAGCACCTGATTTTCTCTTTTCATTTCTCCCAGTGTGGCAGCTATGTCCTTAGTCGGCTTTAATTCAATTTTAAGGTTATCCTCACCGCGTCTGGTTTTCCCGTCAGTAAAAGTTAATGGCGTAAAGTCGGCAACTGCCGCACTCATAACGGCACCATCACAACCGGGGAAGTGTGCAATACACTCCGAATACATTTCATCGGCAGACTCAACATCAACAACTTTTATTCTTTTGTTTTTTGCTGTTACCGAAACCGGTCCTGAAATCATAATTACCTCTGCTCCCCGTTCTGCAAGCTCTTCGGCAATAGCATATCCCATTTTTCCGGTAGAATAGTTTCCGACAAACCTGACTGCATCAATTTTTTCGTAGGTAGGCCCTGCCGTAACCAAGATTTTTCTATTCAGCAGTTTTTTTTTTGGCTGAAGAAATCAACCAGTTTTTCAAGAATATTTTCAGGTTCGCTCATTCGCCCCTTCCCTTGCAGTCCGCTGGCAAGTTCACCTGTTTCGGGGTCAAAAATAATATTTCCGTACTCCTTTAAAACAGATATATTCCGTTGAGTTGAGGGATGTACAAACATATCGAGGTCCATTGCCGGAGCAATAAAAACCAGGCAACGTGCTGACAGATAAGTTGCAATTAACATATTATCGGCAATTCCGCCGGCCATTTTCCCCATGGTTGCTGCCGTGGCAGGAGCAATCAGCATTGCATCGGCCCATAATCCCAGCTCTACATGACTGTGCCATGTTCCGTCTTCAGAAGCAAAAAACTCACTTAACACCGGTTTTCCTGACAAAGCAGACAGTGTAACCGGAGTAATAAACTTCTTGCCCGATTCGGTAATTACAACCTGAACCTCTGCCCCTTCCTTTACTAACAACCTTAAAAGAAAAGCTGCCTTGTAGGCAGCAATACTTCCGGTAATTCCCAGTATTATTTTTTTTCCCTGAAGCCTCATGGGTAAAAATTCAAAAATTATTTAGTTTCACGCGAAGGATTACGGTGATAAATATTACCCTCTTTAAGTTCTTCAAAAGCAATAAGGGTCGGTTTTGGGAGACGTTCATAAAATTTTGAAATTTCAATCTGCTCACGATTTTCAAAAATCTCTTCGAGATTATCTGTATATGATGCAAATTCCTGCAGTTTCTGATTCAACTCTTCTTTTAATTCAGAAGAAATCTGATTTGCCCTTTTGGAAAGAATCATAACCGATTCATAAACATTTCCTGTCTCCTGCGACAAAATTTCCAAATCTCTCGGAATTGTTGTCTGGGATGCTTTTGTCTTTTTATAATCCATATTCTAATTTATATTTGTTTCTTCCTGTTGATGATAATTCAGCAAATTTGCCACTGTTCCATAAAACTTATCGGCTTCCTTTCTGTACTGACTTTCAGGATATTCATCCACAAAGGAGAAATATTCATCCAAAGCATTTGAAAGCCTCTCCTCCTTTTTACTGTCAACACTGTTAATTGCCAGTAAATATTTTGATTTCAGCAGCATATACATAATTTCTTCCCGGTACTGACTATCGGGAAATTCCTTCAGACTATTGTCCAATGCAACCACTGATGCCTTGTAATTTTCAAAATCGTAGTACAAACGGGCATTCAGATATGATTTGTAAACAAGCTTTGACTTTAATTCGTCCATGAGCCTGTTTGCTTCATCAACCTTTTCGTTGTACGGATAAAGATTTACATAGAGCTGCAGCGACTCAATCGCTTCGCGGGTAACAGTCTGGTCAAGCCGAGGCTTTGGCGAAAGCAGATAATTGCTGTAGCCAACCATAAACTGAGCTTCCTCGGCATACTGACTGCCCGGAAACTCTTTCAGCAGCGATTTGAAATAGTGAGTTGCCATAAGATAATCTTTCTGCCCCATCATACTTTTGGCATAATAGTAATATATCTGGTCGGCACGGCTTGTACCCCGGTATATATTCACAAGTTCCTGAAAAAGTGTACCCGACTTAACAAATTCTTCATTTTCGTAATACTCAATTGCTTTTTTTAACTTGAACTCGTAATCGGTACTTTTCAGTATTTTGTTATAGTCGCCGCATGACGTAATTGCCAGCAGTACAACTAATCCTATGGTAATAAATTTCGTTTTCATAAACATTGCGCAAAAATAACCTTTTTTTATTTACTCACTAATTGATTTAGATGAATTTAACACTTTTGTAAAAATTTTAAAAAAGGTTACATTTGCCACCGTAAAATTTAAATCTTACAAACGTGGATATATTTGAAAAATTAAGAACAAATCAGGGTGATATTGGTCAACACATGGAGAAAGTTCATGGCTACTTTGCATTTCCGAAACTTGAAGGCGATATCAATTCACGCATGAAATTCAGAGGCAAAGAGGTACTTACCTGGAGCTTAAACAATTATCTTGGCCTTGCCAATCATCCGGAGGTTAGAAAAGCAGATGCCGATGCAGCTGCACAATACGGACTTGCCTACCCCATGGGTGCAAGAATGATGTCCGGCCAAACCGTCAAGCACGAGCAATTGGAACGTGAACTTGCCGAATTTGTGGGTAAAGAGGATGCCTTTCTGTTAAATTACGGTTATCAGGGAATGGTATCGGTGATTGATGCAATCCTTGGAAGAAATGATGTGGCAGTTTATGATTCCGAAGCGCACGCCTGTATTTTGGATGGTGTAAGGCTGCATATGGGAAAACGGTATGTTTTTCAGCATAACGATATGGAAAGTCTGAGAAAACAGCTGGAACGTGCAACAAAACTGGCAGAAAAGCAAAAAGGCGGTATTCTGGTAATTACAGAAGGAGTGTTTGGAATGTCGGGTGATTACGGCAAATTAGATGAAATTGTAAAACTAAAAAATGAATTTAAATTCAGATTGTTAGTTGATGATGCCCACGGTTTCGGCACAATGGGAAAAACCGGTGCCGGTGTACCCGAGCATCTCGGTGTTTCAGACAAGGTTGACCTGCATTTCGGAACTTTTGCAAAATCAATGGCCGGAATCGGCGGATTTATTGCCGGCGACAGTGATATATGTTACTACCTGCGCTACAACATGCGCTCGCAAACTTTTGCAAAATCACTTCCGATGCCAATGGTATTAGGCGCATTAAAACGCCTCGATATGATCCGCACAATGCCCGAACTGAAGAATAATTTGTGGAATATTGTAAATGCACTTCAAAAAGGACTGCGTGATGCCGGCTTTGACCTTGGAAGAACCAACTCGCCGGTTACCCCTGTTTACCTAAAGGGAGGAACTGCAGAAGCCACCAACCTTGTTTACGACCTTCGTGAAAACTATGGTGTTTTCTGTTCAATTGTGGTTTATCCGGTAATACCAAAGGGTGAACTCATTTTAAGGCTTATACCAACAGCCACTCATACACTCGAAGATGTTGAATATACTCTGAACGCCTTTAAGGCAGTAAGGGAAAAACTGGTAACGGGACAATATTCCAAAACCGAATTTGCAAAAGTGGATGTGGATATGTAATACCGATTGGAAATACAATTCGTATAAAACATAAAAAAGGTTGCGTTTTCGCAACCTTTTTTCTTACTGCATATTCTTATTAAGCATTCTTTTCAGACAAATAACGTTCTGCATCAATTGCAGCCATACATCCCGAACCGGCAGCGGTAACCGCCTGACGGTAAATTGAATCCTGAACATCGCCGCATGCAAAAACACCCGGAATGGTAGTTTTTGAACTTCCCGGAACAGTTTTCAGGTAACCTACCGAATCGGTTTCAAGATAGTCGGTAAAAATTTCAGTATTGGGTTTATGGCCAATGGCAAGGAAAAATCCGTCAATTTTAATTTTCACCTCCTCTTCACCGGCTTCACCTTTATTTTTTACAAGAGTTGCACCTTCAACCACATTATTTTTACCAAAGAGGCCGGTTGTCTGATGTTTCCATAAAACTTCAATGTTCGGCGTTTTCATCACCCTGTCGGCCATAACTTTTGAAGCACGTAAAACATCTCGGCGAACAATCATATACACTTTATTACATAATCCTGAAAGGTAAATAGCCTCTTCGCAGGCAGTATCGCCGCCGCCAACAACTGCCACATCCCTGCCACGGTAAAAGAAACCGTCGCAGGTTGCACATGCCGAAACTCCTCCTCCTGAATATTTTTCCTCATCTTCGAGACCAAGATACTTGGCGGTGGCACCGGTTGCAATAATCACCGTTTCAGCTTCAATCAGCTTCTCATCATCGATCCACACTTTATGAATTTCACCTGAAAAATCGGTTTTTGTAGCTATACCCCACCGCACATCAGCACCAAACCGCTGTGCCTGTTTTTTAAAATCTTCCATCATTTCGGGGCCGGTAATTCCTTCGGGATAACCGGGATAGTTTTCCACTTCGGTAGTGGTGGTAAGCTGTCCCCCGGGCTGAAGCCCCTCATACAAAACGGGATTAAGATTAGCGCGGGCTGCATAAATAGCAGCGGTGTATCCGGCAGGACCGGAACCGATAATCAGACATTTTACACGTTCTGCCACCGATGGCTGAACAACAGCATCTTTTTTCTCTTCAATGTTAAGTGGTTTAAACATATCACATATATTTTTTTGATTTGCAAAAATATAAAAACATTACGTTTGGCACACCATAAATTCAATCAATAAAAATTAACCATAAATAGAGATAAACTATTTGTGAAAATATTTGCTCAAAACGTTAAAATATTTGGCTATAAGAAATTCAAAGATTACTTTTGCATTCACAATTTTTCGGGGTGTGGCGCAGTTGGCTAGCGCACTTGCATGGGGTGCAAGGGGTCGGAAGTTCGAGTCTTCTCACCCCGACATTAAAAAGGATTAAGTTAATGTTTTAAAACTTAGTCCTTTTTTTATTTAGAAGCTTTTAAAAGACATCTGCGAAATCTGCAGAAAATAAAAAGAATACACTTTACACACAATTTTCAAAAAATCTCCTACCTTTGATACTATCAAATGATACTATCACAAAACAAAGAGTATGAAACCTCCTTATAAAATAACAGGCAGCATATTGAAGCTGGTTGCTTCCATTTCGGAAAAAATCGGGGAAATAAATGCTGCACATCTGCAAAAGCCTCCTACTGAACTGAGAAAAAAAAACAGGATTCGTACCATCCAATCGTCACTTGAAATTGAAGGAAATACTCTTACCATTGAGCAGGTAACCGCCATTATTGACAACAAAAGAGTGGCAGGGCCACAAAAGGAGATACTTGAAGTAAAAAATGCCATAGCTGTTTATAATTCCATCAATTTGTTGAACCCATACAGTACAGACTCTTTCTGTGAAGCTCACGGCATATTAATGAAAGGACTCGTGGAATCGGCAGGCAGAATGAGAACTAAACAGGTTGGTATTGCCAAAGGTTCTCAGGTTGCCCATATATCTCCACCGGGAGAAATGGTGAAACCTTTAATGAACAACCTGTTTCATTATCTGAAAAACGATGACGAACTGCTCCTTATAAAAAGTGCTGTTTTCCATTATGAAATGGAATTTATTCACCCTTTTATGGATGGCAACGGCAGAATGGGGCGCTTGTGGCAAACTGTTATTTTAAAGGAAGAATATCCGGTTTTTGAATACCTTCCGGTGGAAAATCTGATAAAAGAGAGACAGGCACAATATTATGAAGCGCTGGGTAAATCTGATAAAATGGGTGAATCTACCCCATTTATTGAGTTTATACTTGAAATCCTACTTGAATCTCTTGAAGTTTTGATGACTATACAAAACGTCAGCCTGACTAATGCAGACAGGATTGATCTGTTCCGGCAGGTTATAAAAGAAAAATTCTTCAGCCGAAAAGACTATCTGCTGAATTACAGGGAAATTTCACCGGCAACTGCCAGCAGGGATCTGAAATTAGCGGTTGAAAATAATATTATTGAAAAGACCGGGGATAAAAGGACAACTAAATACCGTTATATTTAGAAAGAAGAATGAGTATAAGAGTTCTTCAAGTTAAAACAATTTTCAATTTAATCCCGGGGAAATGATATTATTG
>CAZXTX010000038.1:0-4435 GCA_964643695.1 uncultured Mariniphaga sp.
TATTTTTAAGAACGACTTTTTATCTAAAGCGGTGCAAATATAATTCTTTTTAATAAAAGATGTTAATGATTAGCCGTACTTTTCCATTTTATCATCAATAGTAACATCTTTTTGAAAATCAACCTGAATTTTCAAATTGGTTATCATTTGTTCTGTTCCGGCCTCACTGCATGTTTCATGAATTTTCTCAAGCAATCCGGGAAGTTCGTTAAATTTACATTCCACCACAGTTTCAAACGGACATACACGATAACTGAATCCTGACGTTGTTATCGCTTCAATAGCTTTATCAACCAGTTCATATTTTATCTTGTTATCCGCCTCAGGCAATACCTGTATGGCAACATTAATCATCTTCTCCTTCCAGTTCATCATATATTTCCGGATTTTTTTGATTATTAATTATATCTAAAATTTCACTTCTTGAAAGAACTTTCACATTTGTTATAATCATATCCTCTTCCAAAAAATTACCAAACTGATTGCATTCCTCAATCACATTACTGAAAATATCTTTAATGTCGGCAGTAATCGGAAGCAAAACCATGGAAGAAGAAAAACCCTCTGAAAACTCAATCGATTCAAATTCACCATCTGTCTGTTTCAAACCAAAATCAAGCTCGTTTTTCAACAGTTTCTGCTGTGTTTTATTTAAAATCTGCTCTTTTACCTTACTGATAAAAACCACATAATACCTTAACTTTTTCCCTTTACCGCCTAATCCTGTTGAAATAAAAAACTGCTGCTCTTCAAGCAGAGAAGTTTGCAAAAGCATCCTGTTCTCCTGAAATGCAAGTACTGCCCAGCTGCGAATTTCCGAATCTGCCTGTTCTAAAAATTTCTCAATCATCCGGTAAGCTTTCACATTATCTGTTGCAGCGAGCCCGATTAAAATTTCTTTTTTTCGTTCATCATCTGTTTCTGAAGAAAAAAGTTCTTTCTCAAATTTCAAAAAATCAGTTCCGGCCTGCTCCTCCCTAACTTTTCCCGACATTTCAAAATATTTCATCTGAACCTCAAGATCAATCTGATCTTCAAGAATATTGAAATTATCAGGTAAATCTTCAAAAATTTTTTGAATCTCGTTATAAAATTTTTCTTTATCCATCCTTTAAAATTGGGAGGTAAAAATAGCCAGAACTTATTATATTAAAAAACTTCAGAAAGAGACAAAGCTTAATATTATCATTACCGAATTAGTCATGACAATATCAAATTATTATTTTTTCAGACTAAGCCTGGTAAGTATGAATAATACTTAAGTTTTTTATGGTTTCCGACGGATTTTCCGAACCAAATACAAAACTTCCTGCCACCAGCACATCTGCACCGGCCTCAACAAGTTTTTTTCCTGTTTCATAATTTACACCGCCGTCAACTTCAATCAAACAGCCGGCACCGGATTCTTCAATCAGCTTCTTAACCTGCCTTACCTTTTTATATGTATTCTGAATAAATTTTTGACCGCCAAACCCCGGATTTACAGACATTATCAGAACCAAATCTATTTCGGTAATAATATCTTCCAAAAACTTAACCGGCGTATGCGGATTTATACAAACACCGGCTTTCATTCCGTTTTCCCTGATTTGATTAACCGTACGGTGCAGATGTGTGCAGGTTTCATAATGAACGGTTAAAAAATATGCACCTGCTTTTGCAAAATCTTCAATATACTTATCAGGATTAATAATCATCAGGTGAACATCAAGAGGCTTTTCCGCAACTGCTTTTATATGTTCAATTATTGGAAAACCAAATGACATATTTGGCACAAAAACACCGTCCATCACATCACAGTGAATATATTCCGCCTCACTTTTATTTATCATTTCAATATCCCTACCCAGATTGTTGAAATCAGCCGAAAGAATGGATGGAGCAATTTTAACTTTAGAATTCATATCGCTGAAAATTTTCAGCCAAGATAAGATTTCAGCAAACGATTACGAAATTGATTACGTAGTTTTTTTATGGCTTTTTCCTTAATCTGTCTTACCCGCTCACGAGTAAGTCCAAACTCGTTGCCTATCTCTTCAAGTGTATGCGGTACATTGCCGTTTAGCCCGTAATAAAACCTTATTATATCTGCTTCCCTCTCACTCAGGGTTAAAAGAGAACGTTCAATCTCCAGTTTCAATGAATCGTCAATAAGATCAGAGTCGGGACTGGGCGACTCTTCATTAAGCAAAACATCATACATGCTACTTACCTCTTCATCGCGCAACGGAGCATCCATTGAAACAGGCTCACTCGAAAAGGACATTGCGTCTTCAATAACTGCAGGACTTGAATCCATTATTTCAGCCATCTCCTCAACTGTGGGTTCACGCTGAAACTCCTGCTCCAGCAGATTAAAAGTTTTATTTATTTTGTTAAGTGTACCGATTTTATTGAGTGGCAAACGTACTATCCGCGACTGTTCGGCAATTGCCTGCAAAATAGACTGGCGAATCCACCATACGGCATACGAAATAAACTTAAATCCTCTGGTTTCGTCAAACCGCTCGGCAGCTTTTATCAGTCCCAGATTTCCTTCATTTATCAAGTCAGGCAGGCTCAATCCCTGATTCTGATACTGTTTTGAAACTGAAACCACAAAACGCAAATTTGACTTTATAAGTTCTTCAAATGCCTGACGATCACCTTTTTTAATTTTCTTAGCCAATTCAGCCTCTTTTTCTGCAGATATCAAATCAATCTTACCAATCTCGTATAAATACTTGTCAAGCGACAAAGTATCGCGATTGGTAACCTGTTTTGTTATTTTAAGCTGTTTCATGCAGAAGCTTTAATCAGTTCGGGAAAATTAATTTTTATTGTAATTTACTTTTTATGGTTTATACGCAAAAACTACCTCCTTTGTTTGCTGAAACATTGAAAAATATAAAAAGTTTAACTAAAACAGATAATTTCAATGTAATTCAAGCAGGTATTTTTTAAATGAATCAAACCTTTTATCAATATCAATTGTCTGTTTTGTCCCTTTCATAAACTCAGCCAGTTTGGCCGGAAGCGAAACTCTCCCCTCTCCCAGCACCTCCTCAACCGTTTCGGTAAATTTTGCAGGATGTGCAGTTTCAAAAAATACACCAACCTGACTTTCAGACAAATAATCTATCAAAGCTTTATATCCACATGCTCCGTGAGGATCGCATATATAACCGGTTTCCCGGTAAACTTTTTCAATGGTATTTTTGATTTCACTGTCAGAATAGCGGTAACCCTTTATCACCGAAGAAATTTTCTCATAAGAATTACCATATAAATCCAGAATACGTGCAAAATTGCTCGGATTTCCCACATCCATGGCATTGGCAATGGTTTCAACCGACGGACGCGGCAAATATTTTCCGGTTTTCAGATACTCATAAACCACATCATTTTCGTTGTTGGCTGCTAAAAACTGCACAACAGGAAGCCCCATTTCGCGGGCAAACAATCCTGCGGTAAGATTTCCGAAGTTTCCGCTTGGCACCGAAACCACAAGTTCTTTGTCTGTTAATACATTTTGTTCTTTCAGCCTTGCATAAGCATTGAAATAATAAAACGCCTGAGGCAGAAAACGTGCAACATTGATTGAATTGGCAGATGTCAGCAACAATTTTTCATTCAGTTCATCATCCAAAAATGCCGTTTTTACAAGATGCTGACAATCATCAAAAGTACCATCAACTTCAAGAGCCGAAATATTTTTTCCGAGGGTGGTAAACTGTGATTCCTGTATTTTACTCACTTTACCTTTCGGGTAAAGCACATGCACATGTATTCCTTCAACTCCCAGAAAACCGTTTGCCACGGCGCTTCCGGTATCGCCCGAAGTGGCTACCAAAACATGCACTTTCTTTTCATTTTTTTCAAGAAAATAGTTTAAAAGTCTTGCCATAAATCTGGCCCCAACATCCTTAAACGCCAAAGTTGGCCCATGGAAAAGCTCAAGCGAATAAATTTTATCCGTAACTTTTACAACCGGACAGTCAAACTGCAATGTATCATAAACAATCTCTTTCAGACTGTTTTCATCCACATCTTCAGCAAAGAACTTTTTTGCAACCTCAAATGCTATCTCTCTGAAAGATAGTTTATCTATGTTTTCAAAAAAAACAGGTTCAAACTTTTCTATTCTTTCCGGCATAAAAAGTCCGTTATCGGCTGCAAGGCCTTTAACAACCGCCTCCTTTAAAGTTACATCAGGTGTATTTCGGTTGGTGCTGTAATATTTCATTATGAGTTTTATTTATAAAACGGCTGTCAAAAATAAGAATTTTCGGAATGATTAAGACATTATTTAGATATTCGCTAAAAACTCACATATAATCAATCTGCCGGGATATGGTCTTCAACGAGATTGATAAGATTAATAAGATTGATAGGATTGATAGAAGATTGAGGGATTGGTCCCGATTATATTTTTTGTTTTTGTGATGTTTTCCAA
>CAZXTX010000038.1:4535-6423 GCA_964643695.1 uncultured Mariniphaga sp.
CCGTTTATGTATATTTGCTCAATTACACTTTTGTATATCGGGGGCAGTTCATCAATAAATCTGTCAAAACAGCAAAATTCATCCTTCGTCTGTTTTTGTGCTGCCGAATTTTCAAAAGATATATTTTCAATCTTTGAATCATATTTATTTTCCTGACTGTAAAAATTGCTGATTTCATTTCTTGCCGTCTGATACAGCCAGGCTCTCAGCTTTTTAAAATTTTTAATTTGACCGAAATTTTCAAGAGCCTTTAAATTAACATTTTGCAGTATATCTTTTGCATTATCCTTATTCTTCACCTTTTTTAGAATAAAAAAGTAAATCTGTTCTTCAAACTCGTTTATTTTCTCCTTTAATTCCATATCCAATTTTAATCAAAAAAATTAAAAGGCCGGTAAAACCAACCTTTTAAAATTAGAACTTTTATGAACAGCAATCACATTTTGTGCATTTACATTTTGTACACGGACAGTTCTTTTCAGCACAATTTTTACAATCACATTTTTTACATTCGCAATCGGTACATTTACAATTATCCATGATGTTAAATTTTTAATTCATTAAGAAGACTGAAAAACCTTAAAAAAGATACATTTTTTCAGCACTTTTTTTACATGACCCCAATGTAAGATTACAGATTTAAGCCATCTTTTCTGTTATCTCAATGTTCAAAACAGGTTTTTTAAGATACAGACTTCATCGCCAATAAATTTACCGAAAATTCCATTACAAGAATCTATGATATTCAATGTCAGACCAATATCATTTGTGTTCGAAAAAATCAAAAAATTTCTTTGAATTTTATGAACAAAAAACAAATTTCCCATGTTAATCTGTGTCTGAAAAGCAGAAAAATATTAGAGAAAAACAACACTAAGAAATAATTGAAGTTATAAATTCTAAAAATTAAAAGTTATGAAAAAATCTGCCTCCTTTTTGTTTGTATTATCTTTTGCGCTGGTTATTGTCACTTCCTCCTGTAAAAAGGACAAAGAAGAAAAAGACGTTTGCAATACATTCTTTACTGAAAATGCCATGAAAGTCAATTTTACAGCAGGTGCCATCACCACAAACTTTCAAAGTGCATTTACCAAGGGTAATGCCTATGAAGTAACTATTTCCGCCAATGGCAATATCAGTGTGGCTTCAAACAGCACCACCTATTCATTCACAAAAGAGATGATTTATGAATGCAATATAGGTACAACAACAAATATCGATTATGAAAACACTGAAACCAATTTTGTATTATATCTGACAAAAACAACAAGCGGTTCAGCAGAGTCCTTTTCATTGGTGCTGTATAATGTGGGAACATTAAACCAGGCAACCCTCAATTACGAAGTTAATTAGAAGAATATGAGATGCTGAACTTCAGCATCAAAGCCGGAACATTTTAAATTAATAACTTTATCAATCAGGATAATAAATTTCCTGTGACACAATAAAAACGGTCTTAAATATTTAGAAACCGTTTAATAAACTCATCACCTTTCAGTAATCCCCATGAGCCGTTTATTGAATCAAATTCGTCGTAAACTTCCACACTGTCGGGTTTAATTCCGGGTTTGTAAACCAGAAAAGGAATTGGTTCGCGGGTGTGGGTTTTAAGTGCGCATGGCGTGGGATGATCGGGAAGAATTGCTATTGCCACCGGTTCCTCCATTTTTTTCGTCTCTTCAAGAATATATTTTACGATTCTCCTGTCCAGATATTCAATGGTTCTGGTTTTAAGTTTCACATCACCTTCATGTCCTGCCTCATCGCTGGCTTCAATATGCAGATAGACAAAATCGTTTGTTTTGAGTGCATCAACGGCAGCTTTGGCTTTTCCTTCATAATTGGTATCGTACAATCCGGTTGCACCTTCAACATGAATAACCTCCAT